>JAITLW010000350.1 GCA_031277715.1 Sphingobacterium sp.
GTTGTACATTTACGAGTAACGACGACCTTGGCGATATCTTTGCTTATAAATAGGAAGATATAGAATCAAACAAAAAAAGCAATGAGAATAAGTCTCATTGCTTTTTTTGTTGTAAGGAACCTATTATCAACTAAGCACCGACTTGACGCCAATTTTTTCGAGCGTGGTATAAACCTTGAACAATGCTCTAGGCACGTGAAAACAGCCTTTCCATTTCCCTCCTTTCAAGCTTAACAAAGGTTCTCCTTGACGATTCAGATAACCATACCACTCGCCATACTGAGGGTCTGAAAACTTATCGAATGAATACTGATCTAACCGTTCGAACCATTCTTTACATTTTAAATTGCCGGTATAGGCATATCCTTTAGCCATACAAACTAAAGCTTCCAAATGTACCCACCACAATTTCTGATCCCATTCCAATTGCTGCAATGGTTTGTTTAATATATCTTTAAAGTATAATATCCCTCCATGCTCCTCATCCCAACCATATTCTAAAGCACGCAAAGCAATATCTACGCATCTCTGCATAAGTAAGGGATCTCCCTTACGCTCCGCAAGATCCATCATAAACCACATTGCTTCAATAATATGACCTGGATTTACCAACCTACCTTCAAAACTATCGGAAAAGCTTCCATCTAAATGAACATTTTCCATAATAAGTCCTGATTCCTCCTGATAAAAGACATTCATAACCTCATGAATAACCTTATCGATAAGTTCATCCACTATTTTACTACCGACGATATGCTCTAATTCTAATGACAAATTACTCAAGATCATAGGCAACGCAAATCCCTTGAGCGATCTAGTACCGGGGTATCCTTTATCGTACTTACCTTTAGGATTATCCTGTCGTTCCAGAATTCTCTTGAAAGTATCATGAGCTACCTGACCATATTCATCGGTTCCAGTAATTTTATACAAAGAAGCTAACCCCATACTCGCAAAACAGTCCGAAAAAATATTGTAGGGCTGTACGAGAGCACGCCCGGATCTATCCAAAGAAAAATACCAATCCCCCCGCTCATCTCGCCCATGATCCAAAATAAATCTCGCCCCTTGAATAGCCATATCTTTCCAGACAATGTTTTGCTCCACCTCATTATAGAGGGCGGACATTGTCCAGATCTGTCGTCCTTGCAGCCACATAAATTTGTCCGTATCAAAAACAGAACCGTCCCTATCTAAACAGGTAAAAAAACCACCATACTTTTCATCGTTGGAGTGCTTAACCCAAAAAGGCATCACATTTTCCAGTAATTCCCGCTTATATTTTTCAACAAATGCTTCCATCTCTTTATTTGCTCAGTGCTTCTATATATTCTTTATATCTATTGTACAAATGTCCCGCTTGCAGGTAGGCTGATTGAGGGCTCATAAAATGAGAAAACTCAAATGTAATTGCTTTATCGTACCCAGCCTTTTTCGCGGCTTCCAGTTTCAATCTTAATTTTTCAAACTTGATCGGTAAAAACTTGATGGGCATGTCCCGATCAAAAGATTCAGCATTAGTCCAGCATTCCATATTATACTTATCCGCCAGTTTTTTATTAACGCTAAAAAAGTCTTCCAATTCATGATAATCAATGTGTCCGTCTTGAAACGCAACTGCATCTACTGAGGTATGGATTTCATCAAAAATTTCGTTCCATTCCCGCTCATGTTCCTGAAGCGATACAACATCAGACTTTGTCAGCGATGAGGTAGCTGCCATCACAGCCTTCTTACCATCTATCCATGGAGAAATAAATGTTGGGAGCCCTCCACTGACTGCTTTACACTGCTCTCCCAGTATACGAAAAGCACTTGCGGCACCTTTAGTCTGACGGCTTATCTCCATACTTAAGTACCATCCGCCAAAACTTTTATACGTACCATACTTCGCCCACACTTCGTCAATCACAAAACGATTGGCGTCTATCTCATGCTGCATATCTCCTGTATCCCAATACTTACCACTATCGTAAAGTCCGAAGAAAAACTTCATACCATGCTTATCAGATAATTGAAGAAACATTTCGACCAAGTCGACCGGTGGTTCATAGCACCCCATTCGATCGATCAATAATGGTGACGGGTAAGTGATAAATCGACGATAACCGCTACGGATCAAAATAACAGTATCAATACCTACGGCTTTCATATAGCCAAAATCAAGATCCCATTCCGCTCTACCCCAGTTTTGATGCGGGATATCATGGCTGATTTCATCCAAAAAAGTTCCTGTTATCTTCATCTATAAATATTTATTTGCTTTTAAATAATTCACCCATTTTATATAGGCCTCCGTGTTCACATGAATTCCATCCATGGTAAATTCCTTCTTCAAGACATAATCATCAGCTAGTACGGATTTGACATCGATGTAGATCACACCATACCTTCTAGCTAACTCCATAATGCCGCTGTTTAAGTCTTTTACCTTTTGTTCTTTTCCAAAAAGATAATCGTATTTCAATGTAGCTTCATTCAATGGCAGCGTACTTTGTACATAGATCTCCGTCTTAGGACTTTCTCTTTGGATAGTCTGGATAACTTCTTCGTAATTTTTCAAGCTCCATGCTGTAGGCAAACCACGACCTATATCATTAATGCCCATCATTAAAAAGATCTTCTTAGGCTTCGAAGCTATAGCGCCTCTGATGCGAGCTTTCATCCCGAACGTATTATCACCACCTATCCCTCTATTGCCGATTTTATATTTACGCCCGACCAATTCCTGCCAAGGACCTCTCTCGGTGATACTGTTTCCAAAAAAAACGACATCGTATTTAACGTTTATTAGCTCCTGATACAACTTTTCGCGACTTTCATAATACCAGTTGTTATAGGTACTATCCTGAGATTTATCTTGAGCAAAAGCAGGTGTCATCCCTAATATCCCCAGTACGGCAATTACAATCTTATTCATAGTTACAATGCTTTAGTTTCTCTCAAATAATTCACTACACTGACATAAGCAGCTACTTCCAAATGAATGCCATCGGGTGTAATCTCTGCACGAAGATTTCCCTTATTATCAGCTACCACCTGATGTAAATTAACAAACTGAATATTTTTGTGGGAGCTTGCCAATTGCTTTAAGCCATCGTTCAATATCGCGATATCAGCATTATTGACAGCCTTAAACGATTCGATTAGTTTTTCAGGAAGAATCGGCAAAATACTGTTGAGATAAATCTTGGTCTTAGGAGATTCCTTTTGAACACGATGAACTATACGCTCATAATTCTGAATGATATTGCTCGTGGGAACACCTCTTTTTAAATCATTCACACCAATCATTAAAAACAGTTTTTGAGGTTGATGCCGTAACACCTCATCCAATCTCGCTAAAACCCCGTATGAAATATCTCCACTAATACCTCGATTTAATATCGGTAACTCAGGTGCGATATCATTCCACTTTCCAGCATCAGTTAAACTATTCCCTAAGAAAATAATAGCACCTTTCAATGTTGGCATTTTGCGATATTGATCTAATCGCTCGGTATACCCACTAAACACATAATTACTGTCGATACTCGTTGTTACTTGTCCATTTACAACTATAGAAGCAACCATAGAAGCAACTATTAACATATACTTTATCTTCATATCACTCGATTAAAAAACACTATTTATGACCGCCAAAACCACTTCTTGTTCGTCGCATAGTTGGTCACTATCACCATTAAAAAAATATAAACAAAGGTCCTCACCAATGCTAAATAAGGATTTATCACAGTCAATGAATCGAATAATGGCAATAGGTGCAACAGTCCAAGAATAGGTGTTATGAAAAAAGCAGAGACACAATAAGCGATCATTGGATTCTGTCCATTCTTTACAACAGAGGTTATCAAAATGTTATCTGGAAAACACTTCGTTAGGTAATCACATACGATGTAAAAAAGAAATGCCAGACCACTTGTTAAGAACCAATAACTAAAAGATGAGGGATCTTTCTTAATACCGCCATCCAAAGGTTCAAAGAATAAGGCAACTGTAGCAAATACAAAACCCCAACTTACTAATGTCTTATAAAAGGCAAATTGACCTTCGTTGTACTTCCTAAAAAAAAGAAGAAACAACAGCCCAAATAGAGCGTGCCCAAAAAGATTCAACCCCAACAGCCTCATGTACAAAGTCACAACGTGAAATACCACAAAGGCAAAACACAGCAAGGTGAGTACCCCAGCTTTGGGCCGTTCTTGATCTGAAAATACGCGATTAGTAATATCCTTGTTTGTGATTAGCAAATCCCCTAAAATGGAACCTGGCAATACAATGCATAAATACTTTAGAAAAGAAAAATTATAAAACCACCTTAGATCAGGATGAAAATTCCATACGTATGAAGTCCAGCTACCGGCAATATCTTTCGTAAACCAAATTCCCATAAATGCGATTAGAACAGCGATACGTAACAGAAAACTCTTAGCCGTCAACAACCAAAATAAGGACCCAAATACGGCCATATTTGCCAATACAAGAATGATAATATTGCTTTTGGACTTATCAAATGTATTTCCCAGAATTGTACTGTGATAATAGATTAAAGAAGCAAAAATTAAAAAGCCTAAAATCTGTATACCATTCTTTTTAAGTTTGGTTCCTTCAAAGCGTAAAAAAACTAGAAAGAAAGCACCGAAGGCGATCAAAGCACTTGAATAGTTCACCCATTTCTCCCCTTTTAAGTTATCAGGAGTTAGATAGGCCAACATTATAGCAAAGAAGACTAACAATAATCCACGTCGAAGCAAACCCACTCCGATTACAGCATACTGTTTTGCTTCCAATTTTCCCCGGAGTGCCAGCGGAAAAGCTGCTCCCATAGCAAACAAGAAAAAAGGAAATACTAAATCCACCCACGTGATTCCTGGATTATTGGGATTAAATTTAAAATCCGGAGGTCCGACCTGTGCATGATACATCCAAGCAGGAAAGTCATTGGTCCAGGGGATCACCGCTGCCAACACCATACCGATTATGGCGAGCCCACGCAATAAATCTATACTATAATTCCTTTTCATCGTATTATATTAAAAGCCCGCCCCACTGATATGTACGGCCTCCGCCCCCTTTGATTTTTCATCCACAGAAGCGTCAACCTTGAAGAACTGTTGTTGTGGACAGTTCATTTCTGTATACCTACCATCGTGAAAAGGAGTTTTTATAACTTTACCTTTTTCATAACGCAAAAGATCGGTATGGAGCCATTTTCCCATACTTACTTTAGTGGTAGTAGACTGGACAGGTTTGCCTTCATTTCCCATTTGATCAATTGCATTTACCCGTTTAAACTCACCAAGGCCGTCTAACGTATAACCAGCACATTCAAAAGTCGTCTCATACTTCTTTCCCGCACCTTCAATGACAAATTTCACCAGTCCTTTCCCAACAGTTTCTATTGACATAAAAACCTCTTCTCCCGGGTACCAGTAATAATCTTTTGTAGCTGGACCGTTTAAGAATACCGCTTGTTGACCTGATTTGTGAGAGGCTCTCCGTAAAAATGGGCGAAATGCAACCCGTGCGTCAGATATATTACCTTTTTCATCCTTTATGACCTCCCAGCTCAAACCAATATCCGTCTCCTGTCCATCCACATGTCCACCCAGATAAATGGATGGATTATCAAGAAACTGTTGTTCTTTCTTTGGATTCTTTCGGGTCTGGTCAAAAGTAATCTGAGGCAATACCACCGTCCCGCTAATCCCAACCCAATGGTCTACACTAGAGACCAGCTTGCGGTAATAAGCCCCCTGAAAACAAGGTTTGCTCGCCGCAGGTTTAACCTCATTCGGGAAATACTTAGACGATTCTTGTGGCGGCTCTGGTTTTGCAACTTCCATCTTCTTTGTAGGCGCACAGGAGATACACAAACCAATCGTTACGGCAAATAAGAGATTCTTCATATTCTGAACTATAAATCTATTGGCACTAAAATCAATGGTGTTGGCAAACAAGAGGCTCCGGGAGGAGAATAGGTAAAATTAATCTCCTGAACCTCTTTTGATGGATCTGGCTTATATATTTCCACTAAGATGAGCTCAGGTGCCGCTTTTGTAATTAACGCATCACTAGGTAGCTGTCTAATAACTTTTTCACCATTATTATCAAACAGTTCCATCGCCAGTCCCATTCCTCCACACCATTTATTATCTGCAGAACGCGAATTCCAAGTGACCAATGCCAATGCTTTGCCGTCTGTACTCTTCCATTTTATCTTAGTGTTGTACAAAACGCCATAATTACCCGCATTTCGTGCATACGCTTTAGCTTCGCCTATTGTTCCTTCTATCCAAGGATCATCTTTTCCATCCGCGATAATAAGCTGCGTAATACCCGATTTTGTATCTAAAGTATCCTTACTGGCTACAGCATAGTTTGCGGTTCCGAAAAGCCCCCTACCCGCGTTGCCATGGCTATGAGGGATTACATTCTTTATTCGCTCAAAAGCCTTAGGACCACTTACCTCCGGTGATGTCTGCAGTACAGAAATCTGTGCAGGTTGATCTACGACAAACTCATAAAATCCGTGTACCAGCTCATCATATGCTACAATATTTTTCTCTAATTGTTCATCTATAGCTATCACCTCACCAGGTTTAATCTGCCGCACGTTCTTAGTGACATTAGAAGCAAAATAGTCTTCTAAGCCCTGTTTACCCACCTGAAAATAATTCGTACTTGGTTTTTGAGAGGAATATTTCAGCATACGCAGAGACATTACTTCTGTCCCTGTATTCTTGATAACAGCCGTAATTTTTCTCTTAATTTTTTGAGGTTCTTTTACTCCATTAACATTATACACATATAAACGTACTGCTCCAGGCACGACATTTTCCTGTAATGCAATAGCTTCTGGCACTCGGATATATTCAGGATCATCAGATATAATAAATTGAGGTCCTGGCATAACCGTTTTGTTAAACTCTATTTTAGGAAAATCAGTTCTTAGAAAACCATCTAGTTTTAAAATACTTCCTACTTTTCCAGTACGAACAACTTTTTGCTCGCTTTCTGTTGCATAAAAATTTTGCTGTGAGGATTGTGCCATCGCACTGATACTAACACCTAACATTCCTCCAAAAAGGATAAAACCAAATATATTCTTCTTCATAAAATTATTTTACGGTTACTTTAACTGTTTTGACTGTTTCTTGGATATCATTGTAATTCCCATTTACAAACACAAAGGACACTTCATACTCCCCTGGGCTTGTAAACTTATATACATACTCTTTCAAATCACTGTCAGGATATTTCTTGATAGCAGTTCCTTGATCTGGGCTCACCTTATTGGGATCAAAACGCTTCGAAATTGCCCATTTCTCGACATCCAACAAATTACTTTCTGGGTTGTAAAAAATCATATTTGGGTCAGATGTGAAATTCCACACTCCTTTTTCAGAAGCCAACATCACAACAGAAGTCCAAGCGGCGCCTGCACGATTGGTTACCGGGATGGTTTCCGTATCTGAAAATTTATTCTGAACATTAAATTGATATACACGCCACGTTCGTTGCTGTGCACTACCGGTTGTGGAAGCTAATCCGACATATTTAAACGCAAAGAATACGGGTTTACCAGGTTCTATTAGATCTTTAATACTGGCATAGTCCGATATGGTACGCACCCCCACAGCTCCGTTTGCAGCAGTACACCACGTCAAACGATCACTTACATCTGTCCATTTAGCGGTTTCAACATCCTGTTTAGCATACTTTCCGTTAAAATCCGTCGAAACCAATAGCTTTAAATTATTCGGTTGAATACCATACAACACTTGTGTTTCGATATTAAGCCGCAGATCTCCTCCCTCTAGTTCCACACGATTACGGTGCTTGTATTCCTTCCCTTTTTCCCCAGAATAAAAGGTAACCAGATCTGTCGCTCCATCAAAACTAAAGCGAACTTCTTCATTTACTTTATACACCTCTCTGCCTGTCGTCACATTCACACTTGGCACAACTATTTTGTCCCGTACACAGGCCACCATCGTGCTCAAACAAATGGTTATAGCGAATAATATTTTTGTTATTTTCATTGTGATAGCTTAAAAATTACCAACCTGCATTTTGTTCCATTGCCTTATTCACCACCATTTCATCTCGAGGGATAGCAAACAAAGTATCCCTATCTGTAATATTTTCCGCTGTTCGGAAGCCATATTGATAACTTGCATTTGCAGAAGGCTTATAAGCGATCAACCCTTTCATCGTTGGCACAAATATTCCCCAGCGAATCAAATCAAGACGTCGCTGTCCTTCAAAACCTAATTCCATAGATCGTTCTGACTGAATAGCAATTTGAAAATCAATTTCATCTAATCCAGCGGGTAGATCTGCTTCATTGACGTTCACAGCACCGGCTCTCAATTTACCATAAGCTCTTCTTCTTACCTGATTTACGTACTCATCAGACTCCGTGCTTCGATTCCCAGGAAGCATGTTATCAGCCTCTGCGTACATGAGCAGAACATCGGCATAACGTAATAAAGGAAAGTTTATAACCGTGGTATTCGTACTTTTAACTCCCGTCTTCTCGTATTCACGGCGCCATTTCGCGGCACAACGATTATAATATATAGCGGCAGAACTTCCGGTATATAGGATTCTATTGGTGCTAGGAGCGGCTTCATAGTAATAATCGTTGATATTCCAGTCACGTCGTTCGTCACCTGTTTTGAATAAGTCGTAATAAGACTTCATGATTTTTTGTGCGCCATAACTGTATCCTATCACCGTATTTGACGTACCAATACCATTGATCGATCCTACCGAACCTTCCTCATACTGTGCCCCAGAGATATACGCGAACTCGACCTCCCATATTGATTCTCTAGTATCATAGGCTTTTTGGGCGTGATTTTTAAATACCTGAGTATAATCTGTATTTAAGCGATGGTAACCTAGATCAATAACTTTTCCTGCCCATTTTTTTGCATGCGTATATCTTGACTTATCTCTTAATGGTGCTCCGGCCATCTTTAAGTTGACACGCGCCAAGACTCCCCACACAGCAGACTTTGACACTCTACCCGCATGACTGTACGAAGTCACATCAGCTACTTTATCTGCTGCAACCTCCATGTCACTGACGATTTGTGCATAGATTTCTGTCAGTGTACCAGGTTTCATATCGACTTCGCTAGGAGACTTCGTGGCCTGAAGACGCAAAGGAACTCTCCCCCAGTTCGAGGTTAATACGAAGTAATAATAAGCGCGTAAAAATAACGCCTCACCTCTATACACTTCGCGGATGGCATTGGGCATATCTGCTTTATCAATGTTTTCCAAAAGCATATTAGCACGATTAATACCCTCATACAATGCAGTCCATGTATTTAACAACTTGGTATCACCAATATCATAATTGTAAAGCGCAATATCTTGTGTATTACTAGACAGCGCAAAAAATCCTTCATCACTCATATCCATTTCGAAAAACAAATAGCGACCGTACATTGCGGACTTACCC
>JAITLW010000378.1 GCA_031277715.1 Sphingobacterium sp.
AAAGCGAAGAAAAGATCTTGCTGCTGAAAATGTAAATTATGTAGAATTTGTGGATAATGAATCAGATATTGATGTACTGTTTCTTAAACAATATATAAAGGAAATACTAAATAAAATGCCAGAAAAATCCCGTTTGGTGTTTCTATACAGTAGAGAAGATGGCCTGCGGAACCCTGAAATAGCTAAACTTATGAATATTTCTGAAAAGGGTGTTGAAGCTAATCTAACACGTGCGATAAAGTTTCTTAAAACCCACATGAAGCGCGATGGACTAGCGCTGTTGGTCGTATATGATGTCATAAAAGAATATCTTCCTAAATAACCCTGGTGTCAAACCAAAACTTCGCTTTGTTTATTTTCCAAAAAAAACTGACATCCATGTAGGGTAAAGCGCGACTTATGACACTCCCCTTATTAAATGCCACTATTATGATCCATGCGCAACGAATAGATTACTTAATACATGCTTTTGAGCAAGGCGTACTGACGGTCGAAGAGGAGGAAGAGCTGAACAGCTGGTTCAATTCTTTCACTGCTTCCGATCTCGAATACCCGGACGAAGAACTGATGGTGCAGTCCCGGATGTTTGTCCGGCTGATGGATGAGAGTGGTTATGTCTCAAAGGTAAGGCGATTGCAGAAGATTCGCTTTTGGTCGCGTGTAGCAGTAGCGATAGCTGTATTTTTCATTGCAGGTGTAGCCTATTATTATACGAATAGCTTGTCGCTCATTGTTCCAAAAAATAGTATCGTCGTTGCAGGTAAAATGGATATCAAGCCTGGTGGTAATTCGGCAAAATTGATATTGGAAGAT
Source organism: Sphingobacterium sp. (assembly GCA_031277715.1). Lineage (GTDB taxonomy): Bacteria > Bacteroidota > Bacteroidia > Sphingobacteriales > Sphingobacteriaceae > Sphingobacterium. The sequence goes on from JAITLW010000378.1 coordinate 814, forward strand.
GGTTCAGTCATGGATTTGGAAGAGGGGAATGGGGAGATTAAAATGGGTGAAGATATACTCTATTCCGATGGACGTAGTTTAAAGGGATCCAAAGAACAGCTGTATAAGCTGTCTGTAACTAATCCTATATTAAAGTTAAAAACACCAAAAGCAGGACAATATCGTATACAATTGTCAGACGGTACAGTAGTTTGGATGAATGCCGAAACCATGCTAACCTATCCAAAAGAATTTACGGATAAAAATACCCGTCAAATTGAGTTAGAGGGAGAAGCGTATTTTGAGGTAGCACATAATGCCGCAAAGCCCTTTGTAATAAAAACAGATAAGCAATTTATACAGGTATTGGGGACTACATTTAATGTAGAGAATTACCCGAATAGAAATGTCGTAAGAACTACATTATTGACCGGAGCTGTCAAAATTCATACGGAGCATGGTGATAACATGTTAAAGCCAGGTCAGCAAATTATTGTCTCTTCGGAAGGGACCGATATCAGGAATGTACACGCCGACGATGCTGTAGCATGGAAGAATGGAAGATTTTTGTTTTACAACGAGCGACTATATGAAGTCATGTATAAGATTTCTTCATGGTACGACGTTCCGATAGCATTTAAACAGGTAACACTGAAGTCCGAGAAAATATTTGCTGCGGTAAGCCGTTACGAGAATATCTCCGTGGTTCTAGCCAAAATTGAAGCTACGGGTGTAGCTAGTTTTATCATCGAAAAAAATAAAATTCAAGTGATTCCACATAACAAAAAGTAGAAATTACAAAATCTTATAATAACTAACTGACCTTTAAATTAAAAAACTATGAAGTATATCTTAAAATACCCTTAGCATTCGCAGATATAAGCAAAAGGGCTCCGTCCTGATAGTTGAAGCCCCTTCCATTTTTGCGCGTATAACACACTAATCTAATAACCCGGAATTAGCGTTTTCATCGACCCTTATTCCATAGCATGTAGACTACACAAATGTATAAAAATAAAATGACAGCTGCTTACCCCAGTGGGCAGACTCGTATAGCTAAGTATTTATTAATTATGAAATTAACTTTTTTGTTAATCATATGGGCAATGTTCCAAGGGGTTGCTGGAACGAATGGACAAACTATTACACTGAAAAAAAGCCGGATTACGTACGGGCAACTTTTTCGGGAGATTCAGCTACAGACAGGATATGACGTTCTGTTACGTACAAGCAATTTTAATCTAGAAAAGACTACCCGCGCTGATTTTGACAAATCGACATTGCAAGATGTTCTAAAGGTTATCAAAGGAACCGAAAATATCGATTACACCTTAGATGGCAAAAGCATCATTCTCCACCCTGTAATAGCGCTTCCGATTAAGGAAGCATCACAGCAAAGTGTAAGAGGAAGAGTGATCGATAAAATAGGAAAGCCTATCGCTGGTGTGAGTATTTCGGTTAAAGATAAGTCTGTACAGGCAACGACAGATAGAGGGGGGGAGTTCGAGTTGAACAATGTAACCGGTGCTGATGTGTTGATCATTAGTATGCTTGGTTTTAATAAGCAGGTTGTTGGTATACACGATAGGACTACTGTCAATATTGTCTTAGAGGAGTCAACAACTGAAATTATAGAGGTACAAGTCGTCAATACGGGGTATCAGCGTATTAAAAAAGATCAGCTCACTGGTGCTGCATCGGTTGTTGACGAGAAAACCTATCACCAACGCGAAGCGGTTACTGGGAATTTTTTGGAGAGTCTTGAAGGAAAGGTGCCTGGATTAGTTTACAATGGGCAGACGGGTGAATTGTCTATCCGTGGTGTGTCGACATTTGACGCAGTCAAGCAGCCATTGATCGTTTTAGATGGATTTCCAACGGAGATCGACCTTCGCACGATTAATCCGAATGATATTATATCTGTGTCTGTTTTACGGGATGCCGCAGCTGCCTCTATTTATGGAGTTCGTGCGTCCAATGGAGTCATCATCGTTGAGACTCGTCGAGGAAAATCTGGGCGGACACAATTTAACTTCCGTAGTTCAATCGCGTTTCAAGAAAAGCCTGATTTTGATTATCTCCAATATCTGCCAGCAGCAGATTATGTACAATTACAGAAACAACACTTTCATATTGCAAAACCCAGTGCATTCCGCTATGATTTGGGATTTGCAAAGAAAAATCCAGCAGAAGAAATTTTGTTCAGTGGACCGCATCCAGAGGCTACCAATCCAGTGCTGACCGAGGTGGAAGTGGACGAACAGCTTCTTGCTTTGGGATCATACGATAATCTTCATGATTATGAACGACTATTTTATCGAAATAGACAGGTCAAAAACCTGAGTCTAGATGCCAGTGGCGGTAATGATATCAGCACTTACTTCTTAGGATTTAATTATATCGGTGAGTCACCGGTAAATCGAGGGGCAAAGAATGATCAGTTCAATTTGAATATGGCCAATACCATCAAATTTTCACCACGATTTAATTTTGATTTTCGGGGTACTTATACCAATATCGATAATAAGACAGCCACTACGCCATCCTACAATGATTTCTTTCCTTACGAACGATTGGTAGACAACGATGGGAATGCATTACCAGTTGCCTTAGGGCCAGGACGTAACTATTCGACGACTTTCATGAATCCAGAGGTCAATTCATCCTTACAAGAATTGGGACTTTATGATATGCTGTATTATCCTTATCGGGAGTGGGAAGGTAATAGTACGCGAACACGGACTTCATCTGTTCGTTTTCAAGGACGCTTGAACAGCAAGATTACAGACTGGTTGAGTATGGATTTAGGCGGTAATTATGAAAGTCAACAGAGTCAGATTAATCGATTGCAGACAGATGGAGTGTTGGAAGTAAGGCGATTGCTAAATACTTCGGCAGTAAAGGACCCTGTTACAGGACGAGCGGTTTTTAGCAATATGCCAGCTGGAGATATATTGCGACGTACCCAACAAAAGCTAGTCAACTATACACTACGGGGACAGCTTAACTTTAATAAAAATTTTGACGAAACCAAGCATAGCGTCTCTGGAATATTGGGAGTCGAGCAAAAGAAGACACAGTCTGAGGGCTATATGACCTCTTTCTTCGCCTACGACGGACAGTCATTGATTGTTCGTCCTGTCAATGCAGTTACACTTAATGCAACAGCGCAGCCAGCTTTCCCATTTACAGCTCAGGGGTATGGTGGGCCTATATTGCGCTTCAGCAGTCCCAATTTTTTTAACGAAACCTTTGCAGATAGGAGATTTATGTCTTATTATGGTCAAGGTACTTACATATACGATGATAAGTATGTGGCGACAGGTAGTTTCCGGATAGATCAATCCAATCTATTTGGTGTCGACCCTAAATATCGGAATAAGCCACTATGGTCTGCTGGGTTAAACTGGCGTATTGGTCAAGAGGATTTTATTAAAAAATATGATTGGGTTAGTCAATTGCAGCTTCGTGTGGCGACTGGATTTAACGGTAATGTACCTACCAGTAACAATGGCTCTTTCCTGATCTTAAATTCGGCATTAAATACAAATTTTCAAACACCACTTACTTACAATGAAGTGCTCAGTCCAGAGAATCAGTCATTGCGTTGGGAAACAACAAAGAACTATAATATTGGTTTGGACTACAGCCTGTTTGGTGGGCGTGTATCAGGTGCTGCTGATTACTATATCAAGAGATCTAAGGATGTTTTTGGCCTTTTTGATGCAGACCCTACTACAGGGTTCAATCAATATAATGCGAATACAGCCTCTATTGAAAATCGTGGTTTGGAACTCTTGATCAACACCGTCAATATTAAACGTAGCCGTTTTGCTTGGCAGACAGGTTTGACAGCATCTTTCAATACAAATAAAATCTTGGCTGTGAAGGCTACAGACTTTAATTCCACGCTACAGTACGTTAATTCCACCAATCCGGTCCAAGGCAAACCTTTAGGAAGTCTCTACAGTTACAATTACGGGGGGCTCAATGCACTTGGACAACCTTTTGTATTGGATAATGACGGCAATCAAAACATCCTGAATTTTTTCACTTTTGGTACAGGCATAATTGACGTGACGCGTGAAGATCTGATATATAGTGGTACGACAACGCCCAAATATGTGTTGGGATTGAACAACCAGTTTTCTGTCGGAGCTTTTGACCTATCCTTCCTATTTATGTACTATGGGGGGCATGTCATGCGTGTTGAGCAGCCTATGCCCAATAATATTACTGGTTCTGCTACTTCATTGCGAGGAGCGAACGATTTTTGGAGAAAACCTGGAGATGAAGTGAATACACGTGTTCCTGGTTTTTTACTTAGTAGCAGTACGATGACAGGCTACTATGGTTCATCGGCATTAAATGGATATACCTATGCACATGAGTTTGTCCGTAAGGCTGATTATATACGGCTTCGGGATCTGATCGTTACCTACAATGCTCGCTCACCATTCTTAGAAAAGGCGGGACTTAAAAATACGCAGTTACGTTTTCAGGCGCAAAATCCTTGGCGTTATACCTTCAGTGGGAATGACATTGATCCTGATGCTATTGACCGGTTGAGCGGTATCCGACGATTGGAAACACAACCATTTTATAGTTTTACCTTACTTACAAATTTCTAATTTGATTAGCATGAATATCAGATATTTTTTAATAGGGACTTGCCTTTTTTTGTTGTCATCTTGTAATAACTTTCTTGAAGTCAAGCCGAAAGGAATTATTATCCCGGAAAAACTGGTGGATTATCAAGGCTTGTTGAATGCACCTTCCATGACACGGACCTTTCCCATAAATCTACTGGATTTTACGGACGATAATCTCAATTCTTTTGAACCCACTGTTGAGTCCGCAACAGCAAATGGTTATTTTTGGCGTCCGGTATTGACGCTCAATGTAGAAGCGAATCCCGACGTATGGGGCCCGCTATATCGCAGTATCTATTCGGCCAATGTAATTATTAATGGAGTAATGGGAGCGGCTGAGGGGACAGATGAGCAAAAGCGGAGTACGCGGGCAGAGGCCTATCTGGTACGTGCGATTTGCTATATGGATTTACTAACGGTATTTGCGAAGTCATATAATGAGGCTACCGCTGCTACAGATCCTGGAGTTCCTTTGGTCATCAGTACAGATGTTAATGAAAAAATCCCCCCACGCTCATCGGTAGCCGTCACGCTAGAAAGCATACGGGGAGATGTAGAGGCGGCCATAGCTGATCTTCCGCAGAATAATATCAATCGTTATCGATCGACTAAGTATGCAGCATATGGCTTGTTGACTCGTATTTATTTGTATATGGCCAATTACGAAGAAGCCCTTAAATATGTAACATTGGCCTTGGAGGGACCATATCGTTTACTAGATTATAATGAATACGCTGATAATACGAGTGTGCCAGTATACGATCTCAATCCGGAGGTGCTCTGGCAACGTGCTGCGGTGTCTGGTAGTCCAATTTTCATGCTGTATTCGGACGACCTGAAGAGTTATTTTGAAAATAATGATCTTCGGTATACGTTTTTGACCTTGGCAAATAATAGCGGTTTAGGAAGGAATTCCTTCGGAGGCGTATACAATTTTGGAATTACGTACCCCGAGATGTACCTGACGCAAGCTGAGCTCTTGGCTCGAGACGGAAAGATAGAGCAGTCGATGGCTATCATAAATAACCTGCGTAAGCATCGGATCCTGCGTTCTGCTTATATTGACCTTAGTGCCACCTCTCCGGATCAAGCATTAGAACTTGTACTGATGGAGCGTAGGAGAGAGTTGGCATACAGTGGTTTGCGTTGGTTTGATATGAAGCGTTTAGATCAAGAGGGGCGTATGCCTGAGGTCAAACGTATTCACCCTGTAACCAAGGTTGTCGAAGCGACACTATCCCCTAAAAGTCCGCATTACACCTTTGAAATGCCAGCACGTGTTAAAGCTTTTAATCCGAATATAGAAACAAATTTTTAGACATAATTTGAATAAATAATATGAAAAAAATGTTGACCACACTCGGGCTTGTTATACTTACAAGTTCCGTCTTTTCTCAGACAATTAAAGAAGAGCTTAAAGACGATCTGATTCCAAAAGCAGAGCAAGTGCTCTCAAAATATATTCCAATGCACAATGGGACATATTTGTATAAATTATACGTTATGCCTTCCAATGAAGTTGAAAAGCAACTCGCCGCATTCAAAGCGGAGCTTTATAAGACCGTAGATAAGGAGCCTAATGTGAAAGACCGAGAACTAGCCAAGAAAGATGCTGACTATAGAGCCCGCAAGGTTCTGGGTTGGTATACTGGTTTATACGGGATGGATTCGTTGGGCATGAAAAATTTAGAGAAAGTGACTATAGAGCATAAGGGGGATACAAACTTTGTGGCTCTTTTTGAAGAGGCTCGCAAAAAAGCTTTTGTTAAAAAAATGGATTTAGAGCAACGCGAAGCATTATTAGCGAAAGTTTACGCTGATCCTGACTTGGATAATGAAGCACTCTACAGACGTTCGGCGGCATATCGATCTTGGCTAGGAGACTACGTAACGTATATTCGAAATACAATGTACAAATCCGACACGACTTTGGGATATGAAGGAATGCCTATTGTACAGCTAAAGGTAGTACAGGCAGAATTTCCAGCAGGAGAAGTAAAAGACAATCTGCTCTTTCAGTATACGGGAGAGATTATGAAAATGATCAAGGATAGTACTGAGAAAGAAAAGGCGTATCGTAATTTTATGGCTTCTTCGAAAAATGAAGCGCAACGGAAGTCGATCGAGGAAATCTATGCAAACGATAGGATGATGAATAGTCGGGCACAGTCTCCAATATTTAATTTTCCTGATGTGGAAGGTAATATGGTATCTCTAACATCTCTTCGTGGAAAGTATGTTTATATTGATGTCTGGGCTACTTGGTGTGGTCCGTGTAAAGCAGAAATTCCTTTTCTTCAGAAAATAGAGCATGATTATGGAAATAAAAATATCCACTTTGTGAGCCTTTCTGTTGACCGCATGAAGGATCAGGAAAAATGGAAAGCCTACGTCTCAGAGCATGACTTAGGCGGTATTCAATTGATGGCGGACCAAGACTTCAGTTCTGATTTTATAAAGAGATATAATATTAACGCGATACCTAGGTTTATCCTGATAGATCCGCAAGGGTATATTATTTCAGGAGACGCTTATCGTCCGTCTGATCCTAAATTAAGAGAACAGTTGGATCAGTTGTTAAATTAGCTTTTTTTACCATTTAGTTATATAGTAAATATTCTGAGCATATCTAAGACGAAGGCGCAATCCATTACCGGTACTGCGCCTTCTTTTGTAGGTTATGTAGCTAGTTGTGTTTTTTCCTTTACTGCAAACTGATTACCATCTTTAATTTGATACATGTCACATGCTTTGCAATGATGTAATCATAGACAAGACATTGTCCGATATACCCTGCTCTGGGATATACTTTATCGCAAATATCGCATGCATTATTTCCCAAGGTATATAATCCGTCAAAGAGAGTTTGGTCTTTTTTAAGGGTTTACCTGTATTTGTTGGTCATAATCCCCCCGCAGATGTTCAATTTGATAACACTATTTTAACTGTGTATAGCTTTGTGGAAAGGGCGAAATGTGTAGTAGTAATGGCTCTTGGGTAAAAAAGCTAATTTAATATCTATGCATCTGTTAGAAACATAGATTCTGGAATCGGGTACACCTCACAGTTTTAAAATGATTTTAGCTCAGATGGCCGACATTCTAGAAAAAGTAAGTATAAAAGAAGCTGTTATAGTTTTGGAGTAGACAATCGAAAAAGTAAAAACGGAAATAGCGGATAATAATGGAGATGTGGGATTTAGAATGGATTACGAAAATAGACTTCAAGAAATCGAGTTAGATTTAATAATAAGAGTGAAAAAAATAATGCTTGAGGGAGGATAGCGACTTTCTTCGAACATGTTTTGTAGAATTGTTAAAAAAAAATAAGATACTTATTTCAAAATATTATCTTTGGTGTCGATTTCAATAGCTTATGTTTAACCTTTGAAGCCCTTGGATATTAAGAACCTTTCAGATTTTCAGTTAGTTGAGTTGTTAAAGGAAGGTGATTCCGATGCTTATAGCGAGATTTATAATCGCTATCATGCGGCGCTTTATGTGCATGTTTTTAATAAACTTAGACTTCGGGAAGAATCAAGAGATATCGTTCACGAGCTCTTTGCGAGTTTATGGAGCAAGCGCAATGAAACGGATATAAAAGGCAATCTCTCCACTTATTTATATGTTTCAGCACGATACAAGATATTTGATTTCATTGCCCGTCGTGATACAGAAAGCAAATACATCAGCTCAATTAAAGAGTTTATAGATAGAAATACTTACATCACCGATTATTTGGTGCGGGAAAAGGAATTGCAAGTGTTGATTGATCAAGAGATAGCAGCACTGCCGCCTAAAATGCAAAAAATATTCGAACTCAGTCGCAGCAAACACCTTACCCATAAGCAAATTGCGGACGAACTTGGCTTGTCTGAACAAACCGTAAAAAAGCAAGTTCAGAATGCTTTGAAGATTTTACGATCGCGATTGGGACCAGCTATATTTATTGCCTTCATACTCTAGAGGGGCCTAATAAAATAAAATTTATTTT
>JAITLW010000008.1 GCA_031277715.1 Sphingobacterium sp.
ACTTATCAATAACCAGTTGTACTATGGTAAATCCGGATTCTCTGGCGAATTTGGCCACATTCCAATCTTCGATAACGACATTATCTGCAAATGTGGTAAAAAAGGATGTCTTGAAACCGAAGCATCCGGACATGCTTTACGCCGCATGGTGATTTCTCAATTAAAAGAAGGAGCTACCAGTACGCTAACGAAGAAATTTCAAGAAATTGAAGACATCCGCTTACATGATATTATTCAAGCGGCAAAAAAAGATGACACATTATGTATTGAGGCCATCAATGAAATCGGTGAAAAACTAGGCCGGGGATTGGCGGCTCTGATTAACATCTTTAATCCTGAACTCATCATCATCGGCGGAATACTAGCATCATCCGACGAATATTTGAGTCTACCCCTGAAAAATGCGATCAATAAATATTCCCTTTCCATTGTCAACAAAGACACCAAAATTGTAATGTCAAACAATGGCCAAAAATTTGCGGCAATAGGAGCTTGTTTACTATTAAGAGACAGACTCCTCGAAATAACAGAATAGTTTTATTGCACAACTATATCACATTGCGATAGCCCGTAGGCTATCGCAATATTTTCCCTTCCCCATCGATAGCTTTGACATAAGGATCTGCATACCGATCCACCAAAACAGCAAACTCATATCGAGAGACAATATGCTTAGGATCATAAACTCCTTTAAACTTCAATTTTCTAGACCACTCTTTTTCTACCTCCCGGTTTACCTCATCCCCTCTCAGAGAAACGTGTTTAATCAAATCCAGCAATTCTTTCAACTCAAAGTCTCTATCCTCTTTATCGACAAACCACAGTTGGCTACGCGAATACAGACTATTGAAAACAGCTTTGACGGAACCAATCGAAACCGGTCTATCTCCATCAAATAAAATTCCTTTTTCAGTGTCTTCCACAGGAAAAAAGGACACTAAGAAAATCTTCTGTAACGATTTAAAATTACTATCCGAAGAGGATACATCAGAAAAAGGCAAGATACGGGCATCAAAAGTCAACAACTCACTCTGCAACTTGCGTATATCAATCTTATCCGCTGTAGTCTTGAAAAAAGAACAATATGCTGCTGCGGCACCTACTGCCTGTCCCAGATTAGCACGCAGTGACAGGCTATTGTCGTCTAGCCCTACCTGCACAAGACCTGCTGTAAAAAAAACATTGGAATTGCTTCGCGCGAACACATCAAACCACCTATAGCCATACAGAGCAGTCTCATACTCCCCTAGGGCCAGGAGTGTACGGCGCTCGTCGGCATTAATTTCCGGCAATGACAAAATACGGGACGGTTTGGCAAACAAATCCGTTGAAACGACATACTGCCTAGTATCTCCCTGTGGCGTAGCATCGACCATAGCACGAACGCCATATTTCCGCTTATTAGACAATGTCACTGTCAGTTCCTTTTTGCCTTTGGCTATCCCAACCACCTGCGTCCCGCTCACAAGCGTAAGGTTCTGTTGTTTTGCCAACATCCGCTCTAGCGCATTTCGCATTAGACGAGGATTTATATCTTTCTGAAGAGCGAAGATCAACGAATCTTCTTTGCTCTTTAACTGTCCAGTTTCAATAAGCAGATCTTTCCATATCCCACCCAGCAAATGCGCATTACAAGCGACAGGCAATGTCGAGTTCTCGACATCTGCCATATAGGTAGCCCCTTCGAATACCCATACCGTAGGCACATTAGAACGGGCTGCCTGCAATGCTGCGGCAAAAGCCTCCACACCATCACCATAAACCAGCAACGTTGGCTTAACCTCCTTTGCTATCGCCCCCGTGATTCCACAAAATAACATCAAGAGACCGATTATGCTAACTTTTAATCTTATCATACTCTAAAGTACATAAAAGTTCTGATTCCTTTCTGCTAACTTTCTTTACTTTTTCCCTTTTACTTTTTTCTAATATATTGCTTTAATGAGTAACTTTGCTACATGATAGAGGAAGATAAATCACTTAATTTTATTGAAGAAATTGTCGAAGAGGATCTTCGCAATGGAACACATGACGGACGTGTATTAACACGCTTCCCGCCTGAACCCAATGGCTACCTCCATATCGGACATGCCAAATCCATCTGTTTGAACTTTGGATTAGCGCAGAAATACAACGGAAAGACAAACCTTAGGTTTGATGATACCAATCCTGTCACCGAAGATGTAGAGTATGTAGAAAGTATAAAGAAAGATATACAGTGGCTAGGATTCCAATGGGCGGAAGAACTTTATACATCCGACTATTTTGAGACTCTTTATCAATATGCGGTCCAACTGATTCAACATGACTTGGCTTATGTAGATGACAGTACAGCCGAAGAGATTGCAGCAGCAAAAGGAACTCCGACCGAACCGGGAGTACCCACTCCATACCGTAGCCGCTCTATTGAAGAGAATTTAACGCTCTTCCAAGAAATGCGTGATGGCAAGTATAAAGATGGAGAAAAGGTATTACGTGCAAAAATTGACCTCGCAAATCCAAACATGCATTTGCGCGACCCACTTTTGTATCGTATCAAACACGCACACCACCACCGTACAGGTGACCAATGGTGCATCTACCCGATGTATGATTTTGCCCATGGGCAATCCGACTCTATCGAAAAAATCACAC
>JAITLW010000099.1 GCA_031277715.1 Sphingobacterium sp.
GCAACCGAATACAATAGATAATGTCAGTAACAACAAAACACACCTACTCCACATATCGTTTATCTTTTATTTTTAACTTAATCTTATTTACATCCACATTATCTCCTTTGACAAAAGACAATGCTTTTTCCCACTGTTTGACCGCTTCCTTTTCTCTACCAAGCTGTATAAGGATATCGCCATAGTGTTCGAATAACAAAGCAGATGGAGATGCAGAGGACTTAATAGCTTTTTCCATCCAAAAGACGGCTTCTTTATAAGAGCCCTGCTGAAAAAGCACCCAGGCATAAGTATCTTGAAAAGTAGATGAATTTACATCTATCTCATTCGCTCTCTTTGCATAACCTGCAGCCTTATCCAAATCCTTTTTCCGAATAGAGAGGTAATAAGCTAAATTATTCATAGCGGTACTATTCGTACTATCCAATTGTATGGCTTCTTCATAGGCAACATCAGAAGCTGCATCCATTTTCAACTGATGGTACAGATCCCCAAGTCCGCTATAGATGATTGACCTCAAATAGGTATTCTCCTCCTCACTATGATCTAAAGCCATCTCCAGCATGATACGTGTCTTTTCAAAATCCTCTTTTACCATAAAAGCTAATCCAGAAAAATACATCAGCATCGCATTACCGGGATTTGCACGGATCGCTTCGTCTGCGTGACGAATAGCTTCGTCAACCTCATTTAATCCTAAATCAGTATTGATTAGCATGCGCCAGGCATCAACATGCCTAGGGTTAATCCCTACAGCAGTAAGAAACAGCGAACGGGCCTCCGCGGTATTCCCTTTACGCCACAGCACTTCACCTTTGACCACATGACTCTCTGCTATCCTAGGGTGCACCAACACCAACGTGTTTGCCAGTGTTTGAATTTGATCTAAAGTGAATCCTTTAAAATCAGGATGCATTATATTCAACATAACACGATGCTTATCCCCGAACTCAACCTGACTAGATTCAAATGCAAGCTTTAGCGACTCGAAAGTCATCTTCATCTTGCCATCTGACTTATATGCATCGGCAAGATCGAGGTACAACACCGGATCTTTACTATATTTTATTCCCCGCTCTAAAATTGCGATAGCTGGCTTGGTCTTTCCTTTTTGCAAATTAACATAGGCCAATGTACCGTATACATGTCTTAATGATGATTTACCATCCCACGGCTCTAAAAGCGACTCTGCGTCCTTAAGACGATCATTCATCACGTACACATCAGCCAATACCACATCCAACGTATCCGAGGCATGCCCTCGAGCTACCTCATCATGATACACCGCTATAGCGTCATCTAGCTTCTTCGCGTTGGACAACACCATAATCAAATCTCTTGCTATAGAAGGTACTCCTGTATGCTTCCCCCTAAGGTCCTCTAGTATAACACTCGCCTCTGCCCAGTTCTGCTTACTTTTATAAAGCTCTACCAATAGGTTTGCGTGCATAATATTCGCATCATAGCGATAAGCGGTTTTAGCATTTTCTAAGGCTTCATCATAATTCCCGGTCTGGCCGAACAATAAAGCCTTTGCGTAGTAGACCTCAGCCGCCTCCGGGTATTGTGCCGTAATACGGTCCATTTCTCCCATAGCTTCCCTAAAGTCACCAACTTTCAATCGCTCTTCCACCTTTGCCAACTGCATCTTATAAGGAGGGTCAACACGCTGGGCATTTGCGGCTCCTGCAAACAATAACACCCCCAATACAAATACTTTTTTTAGCAAACCTTTCACTTTCATATTCAAAACCATCTTCAAAATCATAGTAACACCTTTACTAAGGTAACATATTGCCTTAAAAAAAGAGTACAATAGTATCAAAAAGTTTAATCCAAAACTCCTTAATAAATGTTAAAATTACCCATCCTACTATAGAGCACATTGGGATAATGCCACTTTTCATGCCAATTTCTAGGCATGTGTCTAATAGGTCAAAAAACGAAAATCATAAACCCCAAAATAAAAGGCACACAGCTCTTGTGTTTTAAGAAATAAAAATTGTACCTTTGCAATCCGATTGTAGTGATTACGATTGGTAAAATAACAAGTTTAATTAATTAAATAAAAGCAAGTGAATACGTTAAGTTACAAAACTGTCTCTGCCAACAAGAACACCGTTAACAAAGAGTGGATCGTTGTTGACGCTGAAGGCGAGATCTTGGGGCGCTTGGCCAGTGAAATTGCGAAAGTAATTCGTGGAAAACACAAGCCTACATTTACCCCACACGTAGACTGCGGTGATAACGTGATTGTTATCAATGCGGACAAAATCAAAATGACAGGAAACAAATTAAGCGACAAAACTTATGTTCGCTACACAGGCTACCCAGGTGGTCAGCGTTTTGTTTCTCCGAAAGAATTAATGGCTAAGCATCCTGAGCGCATCATCGAGAAAGCGGTACGTGGTATGTTACCTAAAAACCGTCTTGGCCGTCAGTTGTACAGAAATTTATTTGTATATGCTGGTGGTGAGCACAAACATGAGGCACAAAACCCAAAACCAGTTAAATTCTAAGGAGCATTATTATGTCAACAACTAACACTTCAGGAAGAAGAAAAACTGCTGTTGCTCGTATTTACTTAGGAGCAGGTAGCGGAAACATTACCATCAACGGTAAAGATTACAAAGAGTATTTCCCAACATTGCCTTTGCAGTACATTGCTACTCAATCATTATTAGTAGCAGAGTCACTAACAAATTTTGATGTTAAAGTTAACGTTCATGGTGGCGGAGTAAAAGGTCAAGCAGAAGCGGTACGTTTAGCAATTGCTAAAGCACTAGTTGAGCTAGACCCAGAAGTAAAACCAGCTTTACGTGCTAAAGGTTTAGTAACGCGTGATGACCGTATGGTTGAGCGTAAAAAACCAGGACGCAAGAAAGCTCGTAGAAGATTCCAATTCAGTAAACGTTAATCAAAGGAGGATCACAAAATGGCAAGAACTACTTATCAAGATTTATTGGATGCTGGTGTTCACTTTGGTCACCTTACTCGTAAATGGGACCCGAAAATGGCTAAGTACATTTTCATGGAACGCAACGGTATTCACATTATCGATTTAAACAAGACTCTTACGAAATTAGAAGAAGCAGCTTCTGCTATCAAACAAATCGTAAAATCAGGTCGTAAAGTTTTATTCGTAGCAACGAAAAAACAAGCAAAAGAAATCATCGCACAACAAGCTAAGGATGTAAACATGCCTTATGTTACAGAGCGTTGGTTAGGTGGTATGCTTACAAACTTCGCAACAGTTCGTAAGTCTATCAAGAAAATGACTACTATTGACAAAATGCAAAAAGATGGTACATACGATGTATTATCTAAAAAGGAAAAATTAATGATTCAGCGTGAGCGTATCAAATTAGAAAACCTTTTAGGAGGTATCGCTGATTTGAATCGTCTACCAGCAGCTTTATTCATCATCGACGTGAAGAAAGAGCACATTGCAGTAGCTGAAGCTATTAAATTGAATATTCCTACTTTTGCAATGGTAGATACAAACTCTGATCCTACAAACATTGATTTTCCAATTCCAGCAAATGATGACGCTACTAAATCTATTAGCTTAATCGCAGGAATTATCGGACAAGCAATCGTTGAAGGTTTGGAAGAGCGTAAACGCGATAAAGAAGAAGATGCGGAAAAAGAAGCTGTTGCAGCTAAAGCAGCAGTTGACAATGGTGAAGCAACAGATGCTGCTCCAGGAAAACGCACTCGTAAAGCAAAAGACGTAGAATAATAATTCTATATTAAGCCGGATGGACAAGTGTTGGTTTCTGGAAGAAAAGCTTCCTTAAACAAACTCGTCTATCCGGTTTCTTTTTATAACATTAACAATAGCTTTACTTACAAAGTATACTTTTGTTAATCCTACAATTGTAATTTTAAAAAAAATAAAATATCATGTCAGTACAAATTTCTGCATCAGATGTAAACAAATTGCGTCAACAAACAGGCGCAGGTATGATGGATTGTAAAAAAGCTCTAGTAGAAGCAAACGGCGATTTCGAAGCTGCTGTTGACTACCTACGTAAAAAAGGAGCTAAAGTAGCTGCTAGCCGTCAGGACCGTGATTCTAACGAAGGTGTTATCATCGCTAAATCTTCAGCTGATGGTAAAACTGGTATCGTAGTAGAAGTTAACTGTGAAACTGACTTCGTAGCTAAGAATGCTGATTTCGTAGCTTTCGCTGATAAAATCGCTGATGTAGCTTTAGCTAACACTCCAGCTTCTTTGGATGCATTGAAAGCGTTAACAGTTGATGGAAAAGTTATTTCAGAAGCTTTAATCGAGCAAACTGGTGTAATCGGCGAGAAAATCGACGTTTCTAAATACGAAATCGTAACTGGTGAAAAAGTAGTTTCTTATATCCACGGTAACTACCGTTTAGGTGTATTAGTAGGTCTTTCTGCTGACGCAGCAGGAGCTGAAGAAGCTGGTAAAGATGTAGCTATGCAAATCGCTGCAATGAACCCGGTTTCTATCGATAAAGATGGTGTTGATTCAAAAACTATCGAGCGCGAATTAGAAATTGCTAAAGAGCAAATCCGTGCAGAAGGTAAACCAGAAGAAATGGTAGAAAAAATCGCTGCTGGTAAATTGAATAAATTCTACAAAGAGAACACTTTATTGAACCAAGAGTTCGTAAAAGATTCTTCTAAAAACATCGCTCAGTTCTTAGATACAGTTTCTAAAGGATTGACTGTAACTGCGTTCAAACGCGTTCAATTAGGAGAATAATCAGAGTATATACTCGAAAAATATAAAAAAACCTGCTTTAAAATTTAAAGCAGGTTTTTTTATGGTCTTGATATTCATCACTTATTCGGCCGGTGTGATATAAAATGAGATTTCAACTTATCCAATCCAATATCCTCTTCTTCTTTATCCAGTTCATACAGCCACACCTTATCATTCAACATCTCCACACGTTCCTTAGAATTTATTAAATCCAGGGGTTTCACACGAAACTCTTTACTCAACGGTTGCTGCCGTGGCTGTAATGTTTTACTATGTTGAATTATCTGTATATGAAACGTAGGCCATTTACCTACAGTTGCAAAATTAGCCATATAGAACTGTGCATAATCATGCGTTGGGATCAGATTCCCAAAAACGCCCGTCACTTTGGTTCCAGATAATACAGAAACACTTACCAAGAGCTCAAAAGACGTTTCATTGATAATGTAAAACTTCGCGACACCATTTTTTTGTTCGCCTGCTACGCCTATGAAGATACCTTTATCGACAAACGGCAGGTTTGACGTAGAAGCACTTTCTTCTAACTCGTCTTCGGGCATCCTCATATTCCCATGAACAAGTGTAACCTTGGTTTTTAAAACCGGAATTTCAAAACCCGTATCATCTGTAACGCCAATAACATCGTTGGCTTGAATGGAGGTAATATGCCCCTCAATGGGTTCCTCTACAAATCGTACCAAATCACCTATCTTCAAATTCATCTTTTTAACACACTTTGCTTAACACATCGACCACACGGTCAATGTCTTCTTTATTATTATATAAATGAATCCCTATACGGATTCCCTTTCCTCTCGGAAAACACTTAATCCCCTCCTCTTGCAGTAATGGATAACAATCCTGCGGTACTTGCAAATTGATAAGCCCAGACCTACAAGATCGGCTTTCAACGATTGGAAGAATCCAATTTCGATCGATAAACCGCTCGTAAGCATAGGTTACAACATCATCTAGATGCCGCTTTACGTTCGAGAGGCCTATTTCATTAAAGAAAAGAACAGACTGAAGCAATGTCCCTTGACTAAGCACATCCTGGTGCCCCGGTTCAAAAAAGGTGTCAAGAATTGATTTGTGTTCCCACATCAACTCTTTAGGCCGCTCCCTCTTCTGAGCATCTGCGTACAGCACATCTTTTAATCTGTCGGACAGCATTACGTAACCATTTCCGAAACCTGCAACCATCCACTTGTAGCCGCTACCACATACCGCATCAAAGCCCGATTCCATAAAGTCAAACGGTTCGGTCCCTAAATACTGTGTAGCATCACCTATCAGAATAAGATCTGGAAAATCACGTTTAAGCTCTTTAATAAAATCAAGATCTATCTTAAGCCCACTTATATACTGTACGATACTTAATATAAGTACATCGGCTTTCTGTTGCTTAAGTGCATCGCGAATGCTGGCTTCTAATCGTCCGTCTCCAATCGTTACAATATCATAACGATACCCCCGACTGATCACCGGATAGTTTAATGAAGGATAATCATCCTCTACCAATAAAAACGTAGACTCGCGAGATAGGCCTTCCAGCAACACGTTGAACCCAAACGAAAAGTTCGGGACAGCATACACATTGGCTACTGGACAATTAAATAAACCCGATATCTCCGACTTTACCCCTTTTATAAAAGCCACCTGCTGATCCCGTAAGCCACCTTGAAGAACAAAAAAAGCAAGCTCCCATTCCCGCCTCCAT
>JAITLW010000134.1 GCA_031277715.1 Sphingobacterium sp.
CCAACGCAACAAACGGCGTAATATAATTGATAGCGTAACCACTGACGGTAAGCTGAAATATCTTAGAAAAAGGCATTTTGGTTTCCGGCTTATTGTCCTCATAAATAATATCACGGAAAGCAAATGCATTCATCAGATATATCAGCAACCAACTAAGCATCACGGGAAGAAACCACCAACCAATCCGCTTCAGATTAATCCAGATATCTCCCAGACCAATAGCGTACACCATATAGCCCAGCACCCCAATACCCAGTATGAAAAATATAATCTTAGCGGCTTTGCCCATACTTGTCTTCTAATTCGATACTATACAAAAAATAATTACTGACTTTTTCCTGACGCAGAACCATATAGATCAGAATAGGTGTCAGTACCAATATATCGAATACAAAATACAACCACACCTGATCCATAAACAACCACAGAAATAAAAATATGACCCTGGTATTGAATTGTACGATGTTCGTATATTTCATCAACGGTTTATTCATCTCTCTAAAATCCTGTATCAACTCAAGTGGCAACATATTGGGAAATTTAGCTTTTATCAACTGTAACAATTTCTGCAGTTTGGGCGATAGGTTTTCCTGCATGCGTGTATAGCCCATATACCCATGGAGTACAAATTTTTGAAAAGTATCTTTCGTCCAGCTCAACTTTTCAAACTCAATGCTCAAATCTTTACTGTTATCCAGCTCACTCCCCGATTCCCCTTTAATAAAATATAAATGAACATTCCTATAATAATCCGCCATGGCGGATTGAAATACATGTGCAATCCCTGCCAAGATACCAGGTACCCAGATCCAAATGCTCCACCCCTGATCCATCAAACGTAAACACAATGCAATATGAATAGAAGCAAACCAAAAATCGCCTGCAAATCCATCCAGTATTCTTCCGAATCTACTTTTATTATCCGTCATTCGGGCTAATTGCCCATCTGCAGAATCCAACGAATTTGCAAACATCAACAACAGCATACCAATGATATTAATACGTATATCTTGATAATAAAATAGAATACCTGCTGCAACTCCAAAAAATATACTGATAATTGTAACCGCATTCGGGGTGACACCTAGCTTTGCACAGACTTTTGCAATACGAAAGCCAATAGGCCGATAAAACCAGATATCAATACGTTCTTCTGTATCATTAGATTTGAGCGATTGCTCAAAAGCTGATTCTTGTTCTTTTTTGATCATATTCATAAATTAGATTGGTCTTTAATCGTGGAGTACAACCGCGCAACTTCTTCTAGCCTATCCGCTATCGCTCTAGCCCCTTCCGCACGGCAGGGTGCAAAACTAGGCCAGTCATTGAGATCAATGATATGAAAGCTGCCATTTGCACTGATTATCGCATCGCCTCCATATATCTCCACGTTGAGCACTTCAGCTGCCTTATCAGCAGTCTCCCGCAATCTACTCATGTCAAACGAATTATAGACAAGTTTCCCATTGATCTGTTCATAAACAGCATATTTATGATGATTATGCTCATAAGGATAAAACCAATAAAAAAAGTCCGTACCCCGTACCGCATAAAATTTGACCAAGTCTCCTTGCAAATGTTCCGAAACAACAGCTTCTTCGATCTCCCGCAAAGCATATTCTTCAAGAATACCCTGCGCTTCTTCAATAGAAGCCGCAAAAGAAACATCTTCTTTGTGAATGGCATGAAAATCCCCTCGTTTCAACCATACTCCGCCATTTTGCAACTGCTCAAAAACGACATCGATGGATGCAGAAGTATTGATCACCTCACTTTTAGGGTAGGGAATATCTCTGGCAAGCAGGGCCTGCGTCATATTCTTCCTAAAGCAGTTTTCCACTCCAAAAGCAGAATTTAAAACAACCTTACCTCCAGCTTCTAATTTCTGCAACCGAAGCACAAGGGATTTGCTACGTCCCATTGAAATAATTACCCCCTGTCCAACAACTTCCTTCATTAGAAACTCATCTTCCGTACAGTACTCAATCAATGCTCCTTTTGCCTCCAATAGCTCACATACATCATTTAAAATAGCGGCATCATTACCAATATGATTTGGTGAAAACCGGTTCTTTCTTGCTATTACCAATATATCCATATTACTTCCCATTATTCAACATCAAAAAAGCTTCTGCAGTAGTGATATCCGCTATATGATCCACATCCACCACCTTACCAAATAAATGAGCCTCAACGTTCAATCCATTATCGATCAAACTCCGTTGATAATTGCGCATTCGACTATCTCCCTGAGCTACACTTTTCTCCACACAATCCATGGCTTTTCTTTTCAACCCATAAATACCTGCGGACACATAAGATAATGCTCCTTCATTCCGATCATAAAAACCCGACACCTCCATCGTATCACTAACTTTTACAAATAAGGGACTTTCATCATCCACAAAATCGGTCACTCCCATATAGGCATCACAGCTCTTGGAGTCTTTAAAGCCTTGTAAATACATTTCAAAATCTGATTCACTGAAAATTGTATCTGTTGTTGTCAGCACACAAGACTCCCATGCTGGATTAAACCGTGTCAATGCATATAAGCTATGCAACGAACTCGGTGTATCTTCGATCGTAGTATAGACTGGGACACCAAATGCTGTGGTATGTAAGAAATCGGCTAGCTCTTGAGATTTACTATTGATCAAAACATGCACCTGCGTCGCTCCTTGATTTGCGAAGATACGGATCAGACGTTCAATCATAGGGGTTCCACACAAAGGGACCATTGGTTTAGGAAGGCTTATTCCTTCCTCTTTTAGTCGAGCTCCCTCACCGGCAGCTATAATAGCAAACTCTATATTCACACCCTAATTTACCTTAAAAACCACCAAATAAAGCTACAGGATCTAAAAAGATACCTGTAGCTAAAACAAACAAAACACTATATACAACTAAATGAAACTATTGGATCGTTTCGATAAGTTCCTGATAATAATCCAATCCTAGGTGCGTGATCATATCTTCGCCCATAATATGCCTTAATGTATTTTGCAGCTTCATAAGCTGTTTAAATATATCATGTTCAGCAGGTAAACCTGGTGCCGTTTGCGGCGCTTTCAAATAGAAAGATAACCACTCTTGTACTCCGTGCATATCTGCGCGTTGCGCGAGGTCAATAAACAACGCTAAATCGAGTACGATCGGTGCTGCCAAAATAGAATCCCTACACAAGAAATTGATCTTGATCTGCATTTTATACCCCAACCAACCAAAAATATCGATATTGTCCCAAGACTCTTTATTATCTCCGTGAGGTGGATAGTAGTTGATTCTAATCTTATGATAAAGATCTCCATACAGCTCAGGATTCTTCTCTGCATTCAGAATTTCTTCAAGGACGGATAATTTAGACACCTCCTTAGTTTTAAAGTTGTCCGGATTATCCAACACCAATCCATCTCTATTGCCCAAGATATTGGTTGAGAACCACCCTTCAACCCCCAATGCTCTTGCATGCAAACCTGGAGCAACAATAGTTTTCATCAACGTCTGTCCAGTTTTGAAATCCTTACCTGCGATCGCAACACCTTCTTGATGTGCCAACTCAACAATGGCAGGTACATCACAAGTCAAGTTTGGGGCTCCGTTAACATAAGGAACTCCTTCTTTCAATGCAGCATAGCAGTACACCATACTTGGAGGAATCTGCTGATCATTTCTATCAAACGCTTCTTCCAGTTTAGCCAAACTCGAGAAAGCGTCTCCAGACTCCATGTATTTTTCCGTCGATCCGCACCACACAATTACAATACGATCCAAGTCATTTTTCTCTTTAAAATCACGAATATCCTGACGTACAGCTTCTACAAGCTCTCGGCGTGTCGATTCTGTCTTGATATGTGTCCCGTCTAGATTCTTAACAAAATCCCGGTGAAATACAGCCTTCATAGGTTTAATACCTTCAAGAACATCCTTTACACTATCCAACTGAGACTGTTCCAACACCTTCGCTACCGAAGCTGCCTCGTAGACATTGTCCGCATACACATCCCAACCTCCGAATACGATATCTTCCAATTTGGCCAATGGCACGAAATCTTTAATCAATGGATTTCTATCTTCTGTGCGCTTTCCTAATCGAATGCGGCTCAACTGTGAAACCGACCCGATTGGTTTAGCCAACCCTTTATTGATTGACGCAACACCAGCGATAACTGTAGTCGCTACAGCACCCAAACCCGGCATTAGGATTCCTAATTTTCCGGATGCTTTTCTTACACTATTTCCCATTTTCTTTGAATAATTATGTTAGGCTGATTAAATAACCTGTCAGCTTTTATGAAGTACAATATTAAGTTTTAGACTTTAATAGTAAAATAGTCAGATGGTCAAAAAGAAAAATATGACACATTTATTATAAATCAAAAAACACACAAAACACTGTAACACAAACGATAAAAACACATTATAAGTACAAAAACATCACTTAAAGTATTTTTATTTTTTCATATCAAAAGTGGCTTAATCATTCAGCAGAAAGAAAATGTATCTATGTCTATAAGAGGTAAGATTTATATCACTAAATCCAGGCCTAGCTAGGTACAGGGCAATGGTTAGATTGAATCAAGTCAGATATTTTGAAACTATAAACCCGAAAGTAGGACTAGTATGTTGTAACGAACAGAGCCTTAAAAAAATAAAAGGTTGTATACTAGCAATTGCTATAAACGAAGCATTTGCACTAAATGACCACTACTAGGAAAAAGGGGAGGAATCTTTGATGTCCCAAGGTATTTCAGGGACCTTTTTAAACACAAGTAATAAGCAGAAGTGATAGACGTACTGTTTCACTTCTGCTTATCAAAAAAAAATAATATGCTCTTAGTCTTTCAAACTGGCCATATCAATAACAAAACGATATTTTACATCGCTCTTTAACAAACGTTCATAAGCTCTATTAATATCCTCCATTCGAATCAGTTCGATATCGGATGTGATATTGTGTTTCCCACAGAAATCGAGCATTTCCTGTGTTTCGGCAATGCCCCCGATCATCGAGCCAGAAAAACTCTTCCGTGCCGGAATAAGACTAAATGGAGCTACAGGCAAAGGGTGTTCTGGAGCTCCCACTAGTGTAAGCTGACCGTCTCGTTTCAATAACCTTAAATAGGCATTGATATCATGTTGAGCACACACACAGTCCAAAATAAAATGTAAAGTGCCCGTATTTTTCCTCATCTGTTCGTCATCCGTCGACAAGATAATCTCATCAGCTCCCAAGCGCAAAGCATCCTCTTTTTTTGAAGCAGATGTCGTAATCACCACAACGTAAGCCCCCATTGCTTTTGCCAGCTTGACTCCCATATGCCCTAAGCCACCGATACCTACGATTCCAATCCTTTGTCCTGATCCTACATTCCAATGTCTTAAGGGCGAATAAGTGGTAATACCAGCACATAAAAGCGGAGCCGTCGCTGCTAAATCCAGATTAGTAGGTACTCTTAATACAAAATCCTCATCGACCACGACACGTTCTGAGTATCCGCCCATAGTGTGTGTTCCTAAGTGTTTGTCTGGCGAATCGTATGTACCTGTCATCCCATTTTCACAATACTGTTCCACCCCTTCCTTACAACTCTCACACTCCCTACAACTATCCACCATACACCCAACCCCCACGAGGTCGCCAATTTTAAACTTCGTTACCTCACCGCCAATTTTAGTGATTCTTCCTACAATCTCATGCCCCGGCACACTGGGATAGGATGTACCTCCCCATTCATTTCTTGCCGTATGTAGGTCTGAATGGCAGACACCACAGTATAAAACATCGATTTCAACATCCTTGGAGGTTACTTCCCTACGCTGAATGTCCATTGGTTTTAAATCGGCTTCTGGTGCTTCTGTACCAAATGCCTTTGTCGAAAATGTATTCATAGTCATGACTGTGCTAAAGTGTATAACCAAATTTAAGACAAAAACGCCGTAAACACTTTATCCAAAATTATTTTATTCCTATTGGATAGGAGAATCTGATTACTTCAATTTAATCAGATAGTGGACATTCTTATAACCACTAGGATTATCAAAGTCATGCGCCAAAACGTCATACATCAACAATTGCCCATCTTTTAATTCTAGTCGATACAATTCATTTACCGCGGCCTCTTTATGCGTTAAAAAAAACTTGCCGTCCTCAACATATACATAATAGCCCTTAATTAATTTACTATTTTTCTGTTTATTAGTAGCCCTACCCTTCTTTAGAATTTGCCAAACATTTTCACCGGCCTCATAGCTATCTGTCGTTACCGTAGGCCTGTCATTGTCTTCTGGTATCTGTTGTAGCCATTTGGTTACTGTCCATGTTCCGACAACATCTTCCATCTTTTCTTGAGCCTTTCCCAAAATTACTGCTCCCAAAAAAAACATCGTGCATAAAAATCTTGCTTTCATATCTTATAAATTATCTCTTGTACTTTTTCCCAGAACTGGATATTCCTCCAAAATTAAGGACTATAAGATTCCAAAGAAAACAGCTTATGCCACTTCGCAAACGATCATATCTATAAACGGCTCGACAATTGGCATTTAAAGACAGAACTAAGCGGTACAACTACCTAACAACTACCCTTCCCAATAGGAAACTTCGTATCCATCCCTACTTCAACAGGGCATATTTTCACTAGAACCGAACCGGCATACTACTATAACAATCACCTCATACTAAACAGTGGTCATTATAAAAAAACCACATACTTTAGATAACTTCTATCAAATTTTATCTATCATTGTTGGTAAGAACACGAACTAGCCCTTTAATAGTGATGACTTATTACAGTAACGTTTCTGACAAAGAACTTTTCGGCCTTTTAATACAGGGCAATGAAAGTGCTTTTTCCGAAATGTACGATCGCTATAAAGAAGCGCTTTATTTCCATGCCACTAGGTCCCTCAGCGACCACGACGAAGCCCGAGATATGGTACAGGAAGTATTTGCCTCCCTTTGGGCCAAACGAGAGGCCCTACATGTCCCTGACTCTGTAGACGCTTACCTCTATGGTGCTATCCGAAACCGTATACTGAACTATATAGCCCATCAAAAAGTAGTGGACAGATACATCGGCTCTATAGATACATTCTTAAATTTCACTACCAATACCACGGACCATACCATTCGCCACAAAGATCTCGAAAGCCTGCTGTTGCGGGAGATCGAACGTCTTCCTAAAAAGATGAAGATTGTTTTCGAAATGAGCCGAAAGCAAGGAATGACTTACAAACAAATTGCTGAAGAGCTCAACATATCTGATCAATCGGTAAAAAAGCAGATGCAAAGAGCTATTAAGATACTCCGTATCAAAATAAAACTGAGCTTATTCCTCTCCCTATTCTGGTAAGCAAGATTCTCGTCTAAAAGACTTACACACAACTAAAAACAAGACTACTTCAAAAATTTTAAAATTTATTGTCCCCCTCCCCTTAAGTTACCTGTCTAACGACTATAAGGAGAATGACGAAATTTCTTCTGATCAATTGTATAGGGGATATCCAATTTTATGATACGAATCCGAGCAAATATCCCATAAACGAATTACACGAGATTTGAATCTATCAGTTGCCAGAAGACAGATCACAAGCAGATTATACTCATATGAAACGAACGACAGCCAAAGAATTGCTGGAAAAGCTTAAAGAAGGTACAATTACCAACGAAGAACGTAAACTGCTGGAAGCATGGTACGATCACTACGTCGAGATGGCGCAACCTCTCGATGATGTAGCTACATTCGTCAATGACATGAAAAAGCTCGATAAAGCATTTCCATTTACCCCAATTACAGCTCCAGCCCCTTTCTACAAGTTAATGTCTTTTCGCATAAGCGCAGTGGCTGCAATTATACTCGTCATTCTTGGCATCTATTTAATCAGACTCCAACAGACACCACAATTAAAAGCAGATCAATTGGTACAAAATGAAATTTCACCAGGAGGTCAAGGAGCCACACTTACCCTAGGCAATGGTCAAAAGATAAATCTCAATGCTATAGATAAGGGTAACATCAGTCTAGAAGCTGGTATACAGATTACAAAAACTCAGGATGGGCAATTGACCTACACTATACAGGGCAAAGAGCAAGGTCCTAATGAGGTTCATACCCTAAGCACAGCCAAAGGAGAAACCTTTGCTTTAATCCTACCAGACAAAAGCAAAGTGTGGCTCAATGCCGCCTCAAGCCTAACGTATAATACGACTCCAATCGAAAAGGGACAACGTAAAGTTACACTAACAGGAGAAGCTTACTTTGAAGTCGCTAAAGACAGCAAACACCCATTCATTGTCGCTAGTCAGAATCAACAAGTTGAAGTTCTCGGCACCAGTTTCAACATCAGCGCCTACCCCGAAGTGTCATCTCTACAGACCACCCTCGTAGAAGGCAGCATAAAGCTATCAGCACATCATGGTAACATAACAGATACTAAAATAATGACCCCTAATCAACAAGCTACGATCCAAAATGGCAGGATACAAATCGACGAAATCGTAGCCAACGATGTTATTGCTTGGAAAGAAGGCTATTTCCTCTTCGCAAGTGAAAGTCTGGAAAGTGTTATGGAGAAAATAGCGCGATGGTATAATGTCCCTGTAGTATATGATAACCCAGCCCTCAAAAAAGAAACCATGCTCGGTACTATGAGTCGACACGAACAGTTATCCAAGGTACTCGACATTATGGAGCGTATAGGTATAGCTAAATTTGATGTCAACGAACGTGTGATTCACGTCAGGAACAAGTAACTAACTTAATTAATAACATATAACCTACAAACGATGAACAGAAAACTCAAAAAGATTTAAAATCTACATATCAAAAAAGACTTCGACGGGAATCGAAGTCTTCTTGATCTGATTTCAAAAAATTGACTAACAATTATTTTTAACCTGGTTCTGTAATTCATTTTCGCGATTGAGCTCAGAACCATAAAAGACTACGTAAATGTATAAAATTTATACAAGAA
>JAITLW010000165.1 GCA_031277715.1 Sphingobacterium sp.
CTATTCTCTACCTACGATATATATCGTAGGTAGAGAATAGTATTGAAATGCTATTTTTTAGCGTGTATATTCAACTCGATATCGATTTCTTGGGATATCACCCAGTCTTTAGGATCGCCATCTGTTCCATATGTCAATCCCCAATCCTGTCTGTTGATTGTGAATTTTGACACTACATAAACCGTGTCTGCAGTGATATCTACCTTCGCTGGGAATGTGACGTTTACAGTTTTGTCTTTAATAGTTAGGTTACCACTGATGATATTAGTTGCACCTTCTATTACGCTTTTGTCACTAGCCTTGTCAAAAGCCGTAACTCCCGTAATCTCAAACTTAGCTGTTGGGAATTTGTCCGATTGAAAGAAGTCTTCGTTTTTTAGATGCTCGTCTAGGTTAGCTGCTGTTTTGCCTCCTGTCTTGGCCAAGTCTACCGATTTTTCATCAGTTGCTACCGAGGTGATGTCGATTGTAAACGAACCACCTGTTATTGTATTATTCTCTACGGCTACTGTACCTTCCGTTTTCAACGTACCGAATCTTGGATCAAAACCACCCTTATGGTATCCTGTCCATTTTAGCGAACTTTGGTCTTGGTCCAACACATATGTTGCTCCTTTTTGCTCTGCTACCTCTTGTTGGCTGTTGGTTGCCGTTTTATCACCACCTGATCCCTGACAAGAAACAAATAATGTTGCTGCTGCGAATGCTAAAATAAACGTCTTTTTCATTTTGTATATCTTTTGTTGTTTGATTTTATGTCCGCAAATCTAATGCAAAGTCACTGTACAATCGGCATTGGTTTCCTTTTGGAAACTACTTTCCTGTTGGGAAGTATTGTGGAGTTCCATAACTTTGTAAAGACAGCGAGTGGATAATTATAAGTCGTAATAATATGAAGAAAAAGCTATCAGTAAATTATAGTGAGACCTGCAAAACCAGGATAACAGCTATCAAAGACACAATGGAGATCCTTTCAGGAAAGTGGAAGTTCCATATTTTGGGAACTTTACTCGAAACAGATAGAATGCGTTTCATGGATCTGTTGAGAGAGGTAGAAGGGATTGGGTCTAAGATGTTGTCAAAAGAACTGCAGGACATGGAAATAAATCAATTAGTAACCAGGACAGTCCAACAGACTAAGCCTATCACGGTCGTATATGAGATTACGGAGTATGGCAAGACATTGGGGCCGATTATTGATGAAATCGCAAAATGGGGAATTTCCTACCGTAACTCATTGCATAGTCCACAGGATAGAGAAACCGCTTGATTTTTAGACAATCGATTGACTTTTTCTAGGATAAGGAGAGTTCCCCTTAACTTTTTATCTTTACGAAAAGGCTAATTTGAATGAATAGAAAAGGATTTTTATACGTATTGCTGACGTCCGCATCCATGTGTTTGACTGGATTCGTAAACGGACAGACCAATGAGAATATAATCAGTGATTATAACCATATACCTTTGGCTGGAAACGCATTTATAACAAAAGGAAGTGGAGCTCAGATTTCGCGAACAAATGGTTTGACAGATTGGACTAACCAAGAAGCCGTTACTTCGGTATACTTTAGAGTACAGGAACCGGGTAAGATAGGGCTTAGGTTACAAGCTTCAGTGGGAGATAGCAACCCCTCCAGAATAAAAATGACGGCTATGGGCCAGCATAAAACGGTAGATTTAGGAGAGACAAAAGAAAAACTAAACCAAGAGCTGCAGATTGAAGTTAAGGAGCCCGGCTATGTACGTGTAGATTTGCAAGGCCTACAAAAAACAGGCAATACGTTTGGAGATATATCGCATTTATTAGTATCGCAGGAGAAAGGTAAAAAGGAACTATTGTACGCCAATGATCCGGAGTATTATTATTGGGCGCGTAGGGGACCGTCTTGTCATATCAACTATAGCATTCCTAGTAACGGAGACGTTAGCTATTACTATAATGAGATAACCGTCCCTACCGGGCAAGATAAAGTAGGATCTTATTTTATGGCTAATGGCTTTGGCGAAGGTTACTTCGGTATACAGGTAAACTCGGAATCGGAAAGAAGGATTTTGTTCTCCGTATGGAGTCCGTTTCATACAGATGACCCTAATAACATCCCGGATGAGCAGAAAATCAAGTTACTGAAGAAAGGAGAAGAAGTGCGTACTGGAGAATTTGGTAACGAGGGATCTGGTGGTCAGAGCTATCGCAAGTACCAATGGAAAGCCGGTCAAACCTATAAGTTCCTATTAAAAGGAGTGCCTGATGGAAAGGGAAATACAGATTACACAGCTTGGTTCTTTGAGCCAGAGCAAAAGGCATGGAGCCTGATTGCGAGTTTCAAGCGCCCAAAAACAAACACCTATTTAAAGCGATTCCATAGTTTTCTGGAGAATTTTATTCCCGAGCAAGGATATCAGGGTAGACAAGTGCAGTTTAAAAATCAGTGGGTCTACGATGGTCAGTGGAAGGCGGTCCAATCGGCATCATTCAGTGTTGACAATACTTATCGTGCCCATCAACGGGTCGACGCCATCGGCGGGTTGACTACAGAGGGGTATTTCCTGCAAAATGGAGGTTTTTTTAATGAGTCGGTAGTTCCGGGTACTAAATTTGAATTTAATACGAACAGTAAAGCACCTAATATTGACTTTGATAGGTTGCCTTAATAAACTTTTATCCAGACAGCCAATCGATCTAATGATGGGCTGTCTGCATTTATGCTCTCGCGTGCGGTTTTATTACTAGAGCCTCACAGACTCCTTCTGATACCAGTTTAATGCACTACCGAGTCGTCGTTTCTTTAGCTGTCTTTCTGATAATAACACTAGCACTGCCTAGATCCGGTGTCCACTTGTGGGTGTCGTCTTCCATATACCTGTCAGCCAATCGAACAGATGTAGGATCCGCGCCCTCCAGTATTTCATTACGATAATACACATTATTCTTGTCTTTGGCATAGGCGGTATACCCACTATTTTCTGGATATTGATACACCGAAAACGTGGCGAAATCCACCCCCGATAAAAGTTCACCTTCGCAGTATATTTGACGATCCACCGTCATGTAGATGTTGGCCGGGGGGAAGAACTTTAAGCTAGAAAGGTCTTCTATCGGCATTTTGGTAAAGGCTTCTTTTTTTGTGACGTAGTACAGCACATCAGGAGTTTGAAGCACCCGGTTAGAATAAACGATTTGGCTATCTATCAGCCCTGGTGCCGGAATTTTTTCTAAAAAAGTATTTTTGTATGCCGATTTGAGCCAATAGATATTGTCCTTGTCTATATAAAACCTGCTATCCTCATCGATTGATTTAAAGGTGTCATAATCTACCGATATGATCGTATCACCCACAAAATAATTTCGATTATCTTTATACCAGAACCAGTTGCCATTTCCTTTGAGGTTCTCTGCGATTCGATACGTTTTTGGATCAGCTCCTTCAATAACGCTCCATGGCTCCCTAAACTTATAAACATGGTATTGGTCTTTCACGATAGCGATCGAACCATGATCAGTCTTTACATCATCTGTGATTTCAAAAGTAGCATAATCTATATTGTGGATTACATCGCCCCGATAAAAAAAATGACCTTTATCTTTTGCATATCCTGGCCATTGTAATGGGACAAACGTATCCTTGTCCGCATTTACTATTTTATACTTATTATCCCAAGGCAACTTTGGTACTCCCGGGCCTGAAGACTCATAACGATAGACAATTTCGTTGCCATCGAGAAAATATTCACTTCCCAATGGTTTGACTTTTTTACAAGATGCAAAGCATAAAAAAATAAATAGAGTGGGGATAATGTTACGTATAACTTTCATCGGTTTTATCTTTCTAGATGGCGTTAACTATTTCTGCATCTTACTACAAATATATAAAATCATTCACCATTTCTGTTTTACCTTAATTCTCATTAAGGCAAATTTTTTAGGTCTTTAAGTTTCTCAAATAGCGTTGTATGTCCTCCACTAGTTTGTATGGGTACGATTCAATTCACCTATTACGAATATATTCAAACTTTTTTAGGACACAATTAGGAGGGGGATATATGCGATGTTTGATTGAGAGGGAATAGGGGAAAACTAGTCTTGTTACAGTTAAAAAGGGCTAACGTTTTAAAAGCCAGGTTATTTATGACTTGTTGAGAAAAACAATGTGTTTTTTTAAAATGAAAAATAAATTTGTCTATTACTAATGCTTTTTCTACATTAGTGTTATTATAAACCTTTTATCAAATATTTAAATAGTAAAAACAACAAGAGTAGATAGTACGTCTTATCTGGTTGTAAAGCAAAGTGTCACGTTTTTTGCCCTTTTTGCGGTAACGTTAACATAGTGCAGTAGAACCACCTTTTAGATTTTAACTATCTCCATTTGACAGGCAAGATTGATTTCGGTAACGTTCACGATTTTTACAGAGTAAGATTATTCAACCCCTTAGAACAGGGCTTGTTTGAGCGTTACACTTTAGTCAAATAAATTATGAAAAGAATAACCACCACTTAAACATAGCATACATTATGATGAAAATTCGAACCATTATGCTTTTTACTGTTCTTTTATTTTATGGAGCAGTGACAAATGCACAGGACAAAAAAAAGGTGACAGGAACTGTCAAGAGCAGTCAGGGAGCTACACTCTCTGGAGTTACCGTCAGCGTCGTCGGTAGCAAATCTAATGCACAAACAGACAAGTTAGGAGACTTTAAGATTGAAGTCAACTCTTTGAATGAAACCCTACAGTTTACGTTTGTAGGTTATGCTTCGAAAGAAGTTAGTCTTTCTGGAAAAAGCCATGTAACTGTGATCTTGGACGAGACTGCAGAGAGTCTCGATGAGGTAGTTGTAGTAGGGTATGGTACTCAAAAGAAATCCAACCTTACAGCATCAGTAGACGTAATTTCGAGTGCTCAATTAAAAGATCGACCAGCCAATAATGTCGCTGATCTAATCAAAGGAGCCTCACCCAATGTCAATGTAAATATGGGCATGAGAGGAGGGGAGCCAGGAGCAGCGAGTGCTATGAATATCAGAGGAGTAGGGTCTATTAATGGCAACGCCAGTCCATTGGTATTGGTAGACGGAGTCGAAATGGATTTGGGAGCTATCGACCCGGAGACTGTAGAGAACATCTCTGTATTGAAAGACGCTTCCGCAGCAGCTGTATACGGCTCGAGAGCACCGTTTGGTGTAATTTTGATCACGACCAAGAGAGGATCGAGACAAGAAGGAGTCAAATTAGATTATAGTAATAATTTGTCTTTATCTTCCCCTTTACGTTTGCCCAGTTTTATTGACTCTTATACTTGGGCTACTGCCTTTAATCAAGCCAACGCTAATGCGGGGCTGACTCCCGTTTACAGTGACGAACAGATGCAGCGTATCAAAGGATATTTAGACGGCACGTTTCCGTACGAATACGATCCAGAGCACCCAATTGACAATATCTGGGCAGGACGGCGTAATGGAAATGCTAACAACGACTGGCCACATTTATTAATGGGCAAAAATGCCTTCAGCCAAAAGCACAATCTGAATGTCACTGGAGGGAGTAAGCGCACGCAGTATTTTCTTTCCTCGGGATACAGTAAGCAGAATGGCACTTATGCCTTTGGACACGATGATTTCAAACGTTACAATCTAATGTCCAACGTGTCTACTGAAGTGACGGACTGGCTAAAATTGGGATCCAATTTGAAGTGGGCGACCTCATCTACAGATTTTCCAATGGGCGAAACTACAGTGGGGCGTGAACATACCTTCCGTGAGATGTTGATGTTTGCCCCAATGATGCCTCATTATAATATTAACGGCACCGTACAGAGCCCTTTGGTGCGGTTACTGCAGGATTCGGGAAGAGATAAGAGTAAAAAGGCCGACTTTTTGGCCAATTTGAATGTGGAACTTGAACCGATAAAGGGATGGAAGACTATTGCAACTTACAGCTATAATATTCGCAATATAAAAGCGACCTCAAATCCTAAACCTGTTATGGTAGAGCTGGGTACAGGAGCATTTGGTAATATTGGCAAACCCAATGCATCGTATACTTCAGGCTATTCTGAAGAAGTTTATAAAGTATTCAATGTGGTCAGTTCTTATGAGAAACAGTTGAGTGATCATTATTTTAAAGTGTTAATGGGGTTTGAGCAGGAAGAGAATTTATATACAGGATTAACCAGTACAGGTGTCTCTCCTGTTGTAGATGATAATCCTTCGATAGTAACTTCTCTCGGAGGCATCACATCTTCGGACAAGATGATTCATTGGGCTACGCGAGGTGCATTTGGCCGTTTGAACTATAATTTCCAGGAAAAGTATCTTGTCGAGGTGGCTGCCCGCTATAACGGTTCATCTCGCTTTCCAAAAGATAACCGATTTGACTTCTTTCCTTCTGCTTCCGCAGGTTATGTCCTTTCAAAGGAAGATTTTTGGTTACCAATCAAGCCTTACATCAATGATTTTAAGGTAAGGGTTTCCTATGGTTCATTGGGTAATCAAAACGTGCCAATCAACAAGTATGTTTCAAGAATTCCTATCCGTACAGATTTGAATTGGATTATTAATTCATCACGACCACAATATGGTGGAGTTCCAGAATTGATCAGCGATAATATTACATGGGAGACTATTACCACGTTGAATACAGGGGTCGATCTTCAGTTGCTAAATTCTAAACTGGATTTCAAATTTGATTGGTATAACCGTATTACTGATAAGATGCTTGGGGATGCAATAGAATTGCCTTATGTACTAGGGGCAGCAACACCACTTACCAATAATGCCAAACTATCGACAAAAGGATTTGAAATGGTGATCGGTTGGAGCGATATGTTATCTAATGGATTCTCTTACAACTTCAAACTAGCATTAGGAGATAGTAAGACTAAGATACTAGAATATTTAAATGAAGATAAAATATTTACTAAATGGTACTCTGGAAAAAGTCATGGCGAGATTTGGGGATTGGAGACAGGTGGTATCATTCAGAGTATGGATGAAAAGATTCCTGATCAAAAGAGATATCATGCAAATTGGGGGCCGGGCGATATTAGATATGTGGATCAAAATGGAGATGGCGTGATTAATGACGGTAAAGGAACTGTAGGCGACCCTGGTGATTTCAAAGTGATAGGGAATACTACACCAAGATATAATATCGGTATCAGTGCAGGAGCAAGCTGGAAAGGGATAGATTTTAGTATGTTTTGGCAAGGAGTCGCTAAGCGGGATTTTGCCCCGCAATCATCTACGCCATTGTTCTGGGGAATGACAAATGCTTGGGCTAATTCTGGACTATATAAAAATTCTCCCGGATTAGATTACTGGCGTCCAGCCGACGAAAACAATATATTGGGGCCAAATACCGATGCCTATTTACCGAAGCCCTATTTTACTGCCGAGACGGAGAAGAATAGACTGACTCAGACGAGATATCTCTTGAACGCTTCTTATATACGTTTGAAGAATGTTCAGGTAGGGTATACGCTACCTAATGAGATAGGAGGAAAGCTCTTCAGTAGAGCACGTATCTATTTTTCGGGCGAAAACCTGTTGACATTCTCAAAATTGCCAAAAGTATTCGATCCTGAGACTGCTATAGCTTCAGATTCTAGAGAAGGGGGCTACCTTACCAATGGTGTGATCTACCCAATGAACAAGATTGTGTCTTTTGGTCTTAATGTAACATTGAAATAAGCAAAATTATGAAGAATATTATCAAAATATCTGGTTTGCTATTAGCCTGTTCGTTAATACAGGTTTCCTGCAACGACAGCTTTTTGGACCGAAAACCGTTGGATGAGGTCCCTTCAGAGATGTACTTTGAAAAACCGCTGGATCTAGAAATATATATGAATCAATTTTATACGGCGAGCAATTTTCCAAAATATCAAAACCATGGTAATGATTACGATAGTGATGATATGGTAGGAGCTACTGTAGATCCGCGACTACAGGGGACAAGAGTAGTCCCCGCTGTTGGAAATATTGACTTTAGCCAGATCAGAGCCTTAAACTATTTTTTGGTCAATCACAAGCGAATAGAAGGGAAATATGATTTTAAGACCTATCAGCAGTATGTTGGTGAAGCTTATTATTTTAAGGCAGTAAGCTATTTCAATTTATTGAAATCTTATGGGGATATTCAATGGTTGGATAAAGATTTGGGGACCAGTTCTCCGGAACTCTACAATCCACGGACCCCTAGAGCTATTGTTGCTGATCGTATTATTGGTTGTTTGGATACAGCTGCGATGTATCTTACGGCAGAGCGTACCAATGGATATAGTCGTGTCAATAAGTGGATCGCCTTATTGATGAAAAGTCGGGTCGCCTTATATGAAGGAACTTGGCAAAAGTACCACAAAGATGACAAATTTTCGGCACTCAATGCCGATCCAAATAAGTATCTCCAACAAGCAGTGGCTGCGAGTGAACTTGTGATGGGATCGGGTATATACACCGTTTATAAAACAGGAAATCCGACCGAGGATTACAAAAATTTATTTAACAGAAGAGATTATACAACTAATAATGAGGTTTTGTTCTGGCGTAAATACGATAATCAACTTTCTCGTGGTGACGGCTCCTTTACTAATGACCGGAATTTTAGAATGTCACAACCATCCGGCAAATCCTTGACTAAGCAGATGGTGGATAGTTATCTTTGTACCGACGGTAAGGCTATAACTGGTAATCCTATCTTTCAAGGGTATACGGATATTGCTCAAGAATTTACCGACCGAGATCCACGCCTTAATCAAACGGTGGCCACTCGGGATCAAATATGGAAAATAGCCGCAAATGGCACCACGCAAAAATGGTCAGAGATTTATAATACGTTAAACAAAAATGCAGATCTCAATGCACCCACAGGTTACGTGATACAAAAAGGCTATGATCCGCAGGTTATCTATCATGTACAGCAGTATGAAGAGACACCGTCGATTTTGTTTCGTTATGCCGAGGTATTATTGAACTATGCGGAGGCGAAAGCAGAGTTGGGAGTACTCAATCAAATAGACATCAACCGCACGATCAATTTACTACGTGATCGGGTAGCTATGCCTCACTTAGATATTGATAATATAGCTATGGATAGCAAATGGGATTTTCCGTTATTATCGCCAGCAATAAATGAGATTAGAAGAGAGCGTAGAGTGGAGCTGGTCGGTGAAGGTTTTCGATGGGACGATATCGCACGTTGGGCTGCAGCTGACGAATTGATCATTGGCAGAAGACCCAAAGGTTTCCTTGCTAGTCAGATTACTCAAAATCCATTTCCCGTCGATAACGCAGGATTTTTAGATCCTTTCAAAAATGCATTACCACAAGGCTATGGTTTTGTCTCAGGAAGAGACTATTTGAATGCGATTCCTGAAAATCAATTGCGATTGAATAAAAGTTTAAAGCAAAACCCGGGATGGGGTCCCGAATAATGGGATCATTATTCCTAAACAACGGATTTAGAGGGACGAATTTAAATCATTATCGTCCCTCTATACCCAACAACTCTATCACGGATTTCATAATCGGCACAACAGTAGATTTCCTGTTGTGTCGATTCATGTTCCTTTAGCTCCATATATTCATTCTTATTTTGTACATCTAGATACTTCTCTTTCTGATTTTTGAAGCAGAGTACTGGTCCCATGAGGCCTTGACCGTAGACCGAATAATCACCATATAGACAGCCATAGCAATTTTTGAAACAATATCTTCCGGCGAATTGACGTTGTATATCATCCATGATTATTTCCATAAGACCACTTTTCGCTTCAAAATACTCCCCTTGAATATGAAAAGAAAGTAATGCTTCTTCGTGTTCTTCGAAGAGTTCCAACCGTAGGTTGAATACGATATCTATCTCCTCCTTTGTACTCATGAGGATCAAGATCTGTGGGATCTGTAGTGATAAGCTATAGTTCCTCAGTTCTACATAAGTATGTTGCGCGTCAATTTTGCGGTTTATGATGTCAAAATCAATCAACTCCTGTTCGGAGAACTCTTCGGGATTGTCCAGTTCAAAACTATCTAGGTCAAATCCACTAAATTTAAACCGTCCGATCTGCATGTAGAAGTTGTCGAAGTCGTTGTCTACTTCCACAGAGTATGACCCCGTTTTATTCGAAAAAGTACCTGTGTATTTGATCATTTCTTGGGGGCGTATCATAATATATTATACCGTGTAATCGAATCGCTTATTGAAATGCGCAAAGCCTATTTCTCGGTTCAAGATTTCTTCAACCTCTTCAAATCTAACTAGTCCTTTTGCCTCTTCCTCATATCCGTTGGGTAGTTTATATCTGTAGGCGAATAGATCGCGGGCATAAATGTTTTCTAAAATAGCGATTTGATTTGTCGTCAAATAGGGGCGATGGGTGCGTAGCTGATTGTTTAGATTAATTTTCATGGCCTCTTCCTCCTCTTCATAAAACATCGCGTAATCATCTATTTCCCGGACAGCTTCCAACAGTTGACGGAATATAAAGTCCTGTATGTTGTTCGCTAATACCTCTGCCATACAGTCGTCATGTGGAAAGAAAGTGACCGGAATGTTGTCACCATCCTGTAGGTCGTATTGCAATACATACAGATCTCCGCCACCAGTTTTTCCAATAGGGACGAATTGGTATTTCTGCGCTATATCATATACTTCACGATCCATGATTTCTGCAATACCTGCCTTATAGGTTATGGGATCCCAGATTTCTATGTCCTCGGCAAAAAGCAGGAGGGGAGGATTAAGCTTTAATTTGGGGAATGTCAGTTTTAGCCAGTCAGTTCCCGTCTCGCCCCAGTCCAACA
Organism: Sphingobacterium sp.; assembly: GCA_031277715.1. GTDB lineage: Bacteria > Bacteroidota > Bacteroidia > Sphingobacteriales > Sphingobacteriaceae > Sphingobacterium. The sequence goes on from JAITLW010000165.1 coordinate 10,802, forward strand.
TGCCATTTGCATACAATATTTTATAAGTCTCCGGATAGCTTATCCGAAGTTCTTTCTCTAGTTGGTTTAGCATTATCATTTTCTTTTATTGTTCCCTTATTTCAATACATTCCAGATCTACCGTTTTCACCGTTTCGTGATCCAGACCATATTTCTCCAGTGCGCGTTCTAGATTGGAGGTGATATACACTAGGTCATCCGTATCTGCCGAAAAATACACCATGCCATCTTCATCTGCTTTCTGTACAGTGTAAGGAAACTTATAGGCCAGTTCCTGTAGTTTCTTAAGGATAGCTTTAGTCTTGAAATCACCCAGAGACTGTAACACGATAACGATTTCACTTTTATTGGACTCATTCAGGCCAATCAGAAACTCAGCTTCGTAGTTACTTTTATCTTCCAAAAAACTGAATGTATAGAATACTTGCGATCTGATATCAGGATTCTCATGATGTACGAAAGGTTTTAGTACCTCAAAATTCTGCTCTGGATCATCGCGTAAGATATAGCAGGCAAAGCGGAAAGTTTCTTCATCCATACTAGCATCTAAACTCTCCTTAACACGAAGTAACCAGTCCATTTTATGTTCCTTAGCATACCAGTGTATTAGTTTGACTGTACGATTGATATTGGTTTTGAATAACGTTTCTAGGTAACTGACAGCCATTGCATAGTCATTCGTTAAGAATAACTCTACCAAGAGTTCTTGGATTGCGTGGGGCTGATTAATAAAGCCACGTTGCAGCTGGGAGAGGCTGTGGGCAGTTAACTTCTTTTTGAATAACAGGCCACGCAATGCTTCCTGTTTGACGGTAATATTATATGCGTCTTCGAATAAAGCAAGGAGACTTTCTTCCTTACCACCCATCTGATAGCCAAAAGATCCCGAGTTTCTATCAGATAGATTCCCCTCAATAACATCGTCTAGCCAGCGCTCATACCAGTCTAAAAAATCTTCTTCAAATGAAAACTGGGGCATTTGTCGATCGCCATCATCGATATTGCAAATTCTTCCGGTATGTGGACCGTTTAGGATTAAAGCATGATGGAATGTACAGCCCTGTGTCCCTAAGATAAAAAAACCTCCCCATAGAGCCGCCTCGCGTTGCTCAAAGGCCGCATCGTTATCTCCAGCTTGGTCCATATAATCGACTTCCTTTTCCCATTCTTCAATTGACATTCCTGGGTAAGCCTTCGTTGGAGCCTGGATCTGTTCGTCTGCATAATCATTATAGGAGACTGAAAAGTGTTCTCCAAAGCGATAAAGACCATAAAAAGGACCAGCTCCCGAATTGTTGTATGAAGATCCCCCGTTGCCTACTTGTGTCACAAATAGCTTGTAAGCTAAAGGTATAGTGACATGATGGGCTCGTTCAAAGTCCTCTACTACCTTTAGTTCAATCGGAGGATTCAATTGATACTGATGTGCGTCCGCACCAAAGACTTTAAAATCTTTATCGGAAGCTTTTGCCTCGATCAGTTTATCTTTGATACGTTGTATTTGTAGTTGATAATCTTTCATTATTCTTCAGGAACCTTTATGAACCGTAAAATTATATTGTTTACACCGTAAGTTATATCCCTATAACCAGTGAATATACTTCCCGTAGTCATTTTGTAGGAAACATAAATGAGTAATAGATGTTTGGTAGACACATTGTGTTTTGAAAAAGAACAAAAAATAATCAATTTTGACTTTAACAGACAGCGTCTAAAAATAGACAATAAATATTGAAAAATAATATATATCTTATATGAGTAATTTCAGCATCTCCGAAATAGTGGCACGTGTCAATCAGTTGCCTGACATAGATGACAGTCTAGATGTCAGTTGGGTTGGGGCCTCTGATAGTGAAGCTATTCAAATCCTAGAAAATGCTTTAGCTGTTAATATCACGGGATCATTCAAAGATTTTATTCTTCAAACAGGTGGCGGCGGACTGGAAGACTTATATATATCTTCGATTTCCAAAGATGCTCCCCTAAATGGATGCTATGACGATACAATGTACTACAGGCAAGATTGGTGTCCACATAAGCTTCCTGATCATCTGATTGTTATCCAGCGGGATTTTGATGACAACGAGCCCATGTGCCTAGATACATCTGTTGTGGTCGATGGGGAGAATCCTGTAGTGCTCTACTATTATCAGAGTACGGGGTATATAGAGAAGATAGCAGATAGCTTTTCAGCGTACTACCAAGAGTTTCTATCTCCATATTTTGATGCCAATGATATCTAGATAGATTAGCGTCTAGATAGGTGCAAAAGTAAAATTCCTTCTGCTTATTGTTGTTTTATATGTCTAAATAGGTTGTGTGCAATTTAATTTGGCATCATAGTTGATTATAACTCTCCGCGATGAACAAATTGAAATTACAGAATCAGGTATGCTTTCCTGTGTATGCGCTGGCAAAGGAGATCGTCAATCGCTACCGTCCCTTACTACAGGAGTTTGACCTTACCTATCCCCAGTATCTAGTGATGTTGGTCTTATGGGAGAATGGTTCACAGAGCGTTTCCGATATCGGAGAAAAACTATATCTAGATAGTGGCACCCTGACCCCCTTGTTGAAACGACTCGAACAAAAAGGGATTATCAATAGATCGAGGAGCGAAAGAGACGAACGATCCGTCGTTATATCACTGACTAGAGTGGGGGAGCAGCTTCAGCAGAAAGCAAAGAATATTCCAGATAAAATGGTCGATACGCTTTCGATTTCAAAAGAAGAGTTGCTTTTGCTCAAAAAGAGTATCGATCAGGTATTAGCTAATTTAAAATAGAATTGTAAAACAAATAATAGTATGTCATTAATAGAAGACCTTCAATGGAGACATGCCGTCAAAGCATATGATCCAACGAAAAAAGTAAGCCCAGAGCATATTGATAAAATAGTCGAAGCAGCGCGTTTGGCTCCTACTTCCTCTGGTTTGCAACCTTTCCAGATGATTGTCGTCCAGGATCAGGAAGTGAGAAATAAACTCGCCGAAGGGGCCTTAAATCCCGATTGTATGCGAGAGGCATCTCATGTTATTATCTTTGCAGCTTGGGATCGTTACACCGAAGAACGTATTGATAAAGTATATGATTTCACGACAGATCAGCGTAACCTTCCTAGGGGAAGATTCGCTTCCTATACAGATAAGCTTAAGTCTATTTATCTGGATCAGCCTGCTGCATTAAACTTTGCGCACGCCGCTAGACAAACCTATATTGCTTTAGGGTTGGCATTAGCACAGGCCGCCGAGTTGAAGATTGATTCCACACCGGCCGAAGGATTTAACAATACCGTTGTAGACAGTGTACTCGAACTGGAAAAGTACGGTTTAAAAAGTGTATCGCTCATGTATATCGGCTACGCAGATCCCGAAAGAGATTGGTTAGCTCCAATGAAAAAGGTACGCGTACCCAAAGAAGAGTTTCTAATAGAAATTTAAAGCGTTCCTATTTTGAGGTCACAATTGGTGACCTCAAAATTTTACTTCTCCTCCTAGAAGCCATTCCCTGTTTGTTAGGCGTTCTCCCGCCATTTAAGGCTTTAATATCATTGAAATAGCCAGATTCAAAAATACAATCCTCTTTTTTTAAAAATAATTAAAACAAATTAAACCTTAGATTGTTGTTAGTCCGAGTGTCGCATTAATATCTACCTACGATATATCGGATAAGCGACTTGTTTTCCGGTATTATTGGTTAAAGCGTACTCGCCCCTTTCTGTGTTTTATGAGATGGAAAACGTAGTTTCTAGAACTCATCATCGTGTAGGGACGCTGTGATAGGGAGACCATATCCAGAATCCAGGCACGTGATTAAAATCAAGAAACAAGTTTTGACTGTTTTATGGATAGGCAGAGCGGGGACACTATGAAAAACATTTTAAGACTTTACTTATTTATGGCGACTAATAATCACATTAATCCTCTATCTCTCAAAACGAGCATCCTATTTTGGTTGAATGTAATATTTCTATTGATACTTCTGCTGAGCTGAGAGCGTATCTTTCTAATAAGGACCAAATGTTAAGGTATTAAGTAGCGACGATATTCTCAAAATAGGACTTCGTAAGCTATCTGTTGGGTTCTATGAAAGGAAGAGACCACTTATTATACCAAATCACTCAATTCAATGATTGATTTTGGTACACTTCTTACCTTGAATGTAGTTGTTATTATCAAAAATCTATGTTTGTATGATACATTAATCTATTTACTTAAATTTATAAGAGGATTAATGATTATACAGATTATATGGTACAAGAGAAATATAACGAATGTCTGGGCATGATGCTTCCTTTGCAGGACACCTTAGATGTTATAGGAGGGAAATGGAAAATAAAGATTATATTATCCATTTGTAATGGGAATAATAGGTTTAGAGAAATCTTAAATAGTATTCCAAGGATATCAGCTAAGGTTTTAGCTCAAGATTTAAAAGATCTAGAAGAAAATAAATTGATCAAACGTGAGGTGGTCGATGATTTTCCATCTTCCATAAATTATACACTCGAAAGCTATTCTGACACATTGGTGCCGATTCTCCATGGACTGATTGATTGGGGAAAAAACCATCGGAAGAAATTGTTTGCTATAAAGTCTTCAGAATAGTCCAGACTAGATCATTTATAGTAATGATAAAGGAATTTTGGGAGATTACTTCGATAGGTGAAGCTAAATGATTTCATTGACCATGTAAAGCAAACTATAAGAGAGAGTTCGCTTTACATGGTGATATAGTTAGTTAATGTGTAATAATCAATGCCGATTTTCCTACTATTTCGCCATTTTCAAGAGCACGGTGCGCCTCGTTCAGATCCTTAAGATCGTATGTACGGTCCAATTCTACATGCAGGCGATCGTCATCCACGAGCGTGGCAACATTTTCCAATATTCCAGTCTGTCTTATCCTCGCCTCTGGGGATGAAAGTGCATGCCCCATTGCTTCAAAAGAAATCTGTATATTCCTATACGTCGCGGAAACAATATCAGATGTAGGCCATGCCGTAGGGAATGCTGGTGATACAATTCTGCCGTGCATATCTAATAGATCTATGCTCTGACTGAATACAGCATCACCTACAGTATCATAGATCGCATCTACACCGTTCTTCTGCGTCCACTCTTGGATTGCTTCTTTGATATTCTCATTTTTGTACCTAATGATCTTATCTGCTCCCATATCCTTTACAAATTTTGCTTTATCCTCGTTGCTTACCGTTGTTGCAACATGAGCACCAAGTATTTTTCCCAATTGAATTCCGATGTGTCCAAGACCGCCGGCTCCGCCCTGGACCAGTAGATAGTCTCCTTTTTGTAGTCTGATTCTATCATGGAGTGACTCCCAGCTTGCAATAGCTATAACAGGCAGAGAAGCGGCCTCAGCAAAACTTAGCGATTTAGGTTTATGGGCGACATAGTTTTCGTCTAGTGCTTTGAACTGTGCATAGTTGCCTTGGATACCAGGGACACCACCGTCATAATAATAAACTTCATCGCCAACCTTAAAGCGACTGACATTTGCACCCACAGCTTCCACGATTCCTGCACCTTCAAACCCTAAGATTACTCCTTCTTCAGGGAGGCCCAGCTCCTTCAAGGGACGATCCCCTTCGCGGATTTTAAGATCACCTGCGTTTACACCGGCCGCTATTACTCGGATCAGTACTTCGTTTGGGGTGCGTATAAAAGGTTTGTTAACAGAGCGTAATTCCAATACCTCTGGACCACCAAACGTGGTCATTACAATAGCTTGCATCATTTCTTTTAGTGCTTTAATATTTATACATCTTATTTAACTTCGTCGGCGTGTGAGTTATTCATTCCCATGGCGGCTATATCACCTTGCGTCTGAAAGACCAAAAATTTACGGTTCACGATTTTCCATTCCGAATCGATTTTCTCCCATTGGTCAGCATATGCGCCATAAGCATTATAAAACAAGTGGGCGTTATTACCTTTTCCCTGGTGTACCGCCTGTGCATATACAGAGCTCTCGGCTTTATTGTTATGGATATTGGTAATGAGGTCGCCCGAGAGCATATGTTGGGTAGGACCGCAGTTGTTGAGGTAGGCTTCCAAAGCCTGACGTAGTGTGTTGAGTCCTTTTCGTTCATCTTCACCAGGGTACTGAAAAGTCACATCTTCAGAGTAAATATCTCCCAATTTATCCCAATTGCGTTCGTCCACAATCCGAGCCAGTCTGGATAATTGATTAGAAATAGCTCTTTCTTCAATTAAATTCTGCAATATTGATTCCATATAATATTATTTAGTACAAAAGTATCTGTTTTTTTAGCTGGTTTTACTGGAGGTTACCTTGAGGAAACTGTTGATTATGATTACGTTGAGGTAACCATGTAGGAGAGGGATTCGCTAAGTATTTTTATATGGAATTCTATATCTGCCCAATCTTGCCTGTACATAGGGTGGCTGGATCCGAGACCGGTATTGTTTTAGATTAGGCTATCTTAAAACGCGGTAGATAATTTTATTGCATTAGTTTGATTGGAGGGACAGTTTTTAATGTCCCAGATAGGCAAGGAGCATCAGTGTCTACTCTACAGATCATTGATGCTCTTTGTTACGTTTGGGTTATGACCAGCTAAACTTCTGGAAAACCTGACTTTGTCTTCGATCGATATAGAGACTGATTTCATCTTCTCCAAAGCCACTGTAGTTATAGCCCGTCACTTTGCCGATTAGTTCATTACTTCGCGTAGTTATCCCGGTCTTACTCAGCTTTTCATATGTTTTCCGCTCATGGTCAGAGTCATCATTTGTATAAGCACCTCCTTGGATGAACTTACCTGTCTCTGCGTATTTGTCTCTTGTTATCCAATAGTTCAACAATCCATTTACATAATGATAATACTCGAAAGATACTTTTTTCCGGCGTTTATTTTGCTGTGCTAGATGACTGCTATTGACTTCTTCCCATTCTTTATAAGTGAGGTAGTCCGCTTTGTTCTCCCGATATTCCTGCTCAGCTTCAAGATACCATTCGTTTAGGGAGCTATAGGTTTCTATACAGCTTAAATCTCCCTTAAAGCTATATTTATCGCCTGTCCAGTCAAATTTGATATAATCATAATTAAACAGTTCATCTTTAAATTCCAATTCTGGGTTTCCATTTCCCCACACCGTTAGGAAGTGAACTTTGCCTTGTCCTTTATCCATGGTCGAAAGGTCGACGCTGAGGAGCGGAAAAAATACTATTTTTAAAAAATCATTTGGTTCTTCAAATACTTCTTCAATCGTAGGATACAATTTCATATGCGTTTTTATTGTCGTTGATATACCTGTTCCAATATCCTCAATATACGGGAAATAACAGAGTAAGCTCCAGTTTTCTTAAAATCCCATACATTAAGGTAACCTAAAGGTCTTTATTTAATCGAAGATCAACTCTTTCTAAGCGATATCGGCTCAACAATTGTAATAAGGTTCCGGCATTTCTATTTCAATCTCTAGAAGCTCTTGCAGTGGCTGTACATACCGATCCAATACCTGCTGTTCCCCGTAATAAATGGTCACTAAGTCTTCCGATTTTAACCGAACGAACAATTCCACATAGCCACCACCTTTGGCCGGTAGCACATTCTGAACAATGATCTGACTTACATCTTCATGGTCAAATAGAATGGCATGCTGATCTCCTGTAAATCCAAAAGTATTGTCATCAGCAAGCCAAACTGCTGGGCGATGTTTGGTTTTTCCTTTCAGCAGATTAGGCCGTGCGATCACATTCGCATTATTTTTATAGTCCGGCTGGAAATCCAGCAACGTGTCAAATTGTAGTATTTGCGTTGTCTCTGGATTTAATTCTAAGTCGCCAGACAAAATAGTAGCCGCATAATCTCTATGATTATTGATCATTAGGGATGTCCCACCCTCGTCATATTGCCCTTCCACATCATAGGTATAGCAGATAGACAATCCTATGCCACCCAGATCAAAAGTCAGGTATTTCTGATCCTCACGTTCATAACCGGCGTCATCGATAGTAACAGGAATCTCCTCCAGCCATAGCTTTCGTAGATCGTAATAACTTTTATCAGTGTTAGATTCCGCATACAACGTAGCAAAATAGGATTGAACTCCTATGTTCTGACGCTCGTTTTTATCATAATAAAACTCCAGAATATCCACCTGCAGTGAACCTATCCGTACAGGATAATCAATCTTAAAGTAACTCGTCTCAAATTCCGATTGGTACAGATGGCCGATGTTGAGTTTTAAGAACTCTTCATAAGTAGTATCCCATGATACGAATAGAGGTGTTGCACACTGCACTTCAAATCCATCTCCGTAGTCCGCATAACGCTCTTCTGATATTTTGTAGTTCTCAGCTCTTTTGGAAATCCAGATACGGTGCTTTTCTTCCTTTTTGCCAGCGATAGTTTTAAAGAACAGAATATCGTCAAACCCAAAGCGTTTGGATAGCAGGGGATAGGTTTTAGAAAATCCCTGCTGGTGTACCGGAACATAATGCTGTCTGTAGTCGAATAGGAATAGATAGGGATTCTCACCCAATACTTCGACATAGGCATATTTCAATAGCGAGAGGTCAACACTTTCCACATGGGTATGGTCTTCATAAAAAAGCAGATCATCGTTGATATAGATATTCCCCGGTTCCGTTTCTTTAGGAAAGGTATTATTCTTTTTGAATAGGTTGAACATAAACTTGCAGTTAACTTAAACGATATACTGGCACAAAGATAAGCAGAATCATTTTTTTGATATTAGCCAGAATTGGGGATATTTTTGACCGATAATAGTTCTTGATGCCATGATTGTCGACCTAAGGTTTACGAAAACTTAATATTGGCCTAACCTTATTGCCGTATTTTTGTACCGTGACACAGACCAAAGCCAACGACGAATCAACCTATATATCCCGTTTTAAAAATGGAGAGCCAGAGGCGTTTACCTTTTTTTTTAACTGTTATTGGCAGGAACTGTATATTGTAGCTTATCGACACATGCGTGATGAAGATGTCGCTAAAGATTTAGTCCAAGAGGTATACATTCAGATTTGGGAGAAAAAGGACTTGATAAATGATAATTATATTTCGTTACGGCCCTACTTCTTCAGAACATTAAAAAATAGAATATTAAACTACTATGCAAGTGAAAAAGTGCGTAAAGAAGTAGTTGAACAGATGCTTCTGCGCATGGAAAGTACCGTTAGAGCGGGCGATAGCACCACTGTATATCGGCATTTGGAGAGTATCGTAGAAGAGTCTATTTCAAATTTAAGGGGGCTGATGAAGACTGTTTATCAGATGAGTGCCGACAATTATTCTATTTCACAGATAGCAGTACAACTTGGTATCGCGGAGCAGACCGTCAAAAATTACCTAACCGAGTCCCGTGCAATTTTAAAAAAAGAGTTAACAAAGCGCTTTGCAGATCATGACAATTTGCTCATCTTTTTGATAGCCTCCTGTTTTATTCATGATTTCTTAATATAAAGAACATGGTTTCTTAAAGTACTTTCACTGTTTTCAGCTGTAGTATATGTAAAATCATAATACAGGTGAATTCAGAAAAATTCAATAAGATAGTACAAGGATACCTTAACAACGAGTTATCAAAAGAGCAGAGTGATAAAGTCGATTCGTGGTATGAGACAGTCTCGTCCGAAGAAGTCACACCCTTCGTTAATAGCCAACATCGAGATCATATCCAAGCGCAGATTCAGGCCGGGATTACCGCTCAACAGCCAATCGTGTTGTCATTTCCTCGGAAAAGAAAAAGACGTTGGCTTTCCATCGCCGCGGGTCTTTTATTAGTAGGGATAGCCATCAGCCTATTTTCCTATCAAAACGGCGGCTTCCCTTCATTCACCTCTAGCACAGCGATGAGTCAGGTTGTGACAGATGCAGGCGAAATACGCGAATTTATTCTACCCGATAGTTCCTCGATATTTCTTAGTGGCAATACCAAGTTACGCTTTGATCAGGCCTCCTTCAAGAGTGAGCGAAAAGTCTACCTCGATCAGGGAGAAGCCTTCTTCAATGTACAACATGACGCGCAGCATCCTTTTTCTGTTACCACGGGAGGGCTTCATATTCAAGTATTAGGTACCTCCTTCAATGTACATAACGCCACTTCGCTACATCAGGTAGCTGTCGATGTACAGACAGGAAGAGTGAGTGTTACGGATAAAGAACAGCAATCTTACGTTCTTACTGCCGGGAAGAGCCTTAGATACGATGTACAAGAAGGGCTGTTTACATGTTTTGATAGGAATGCCGAGTATGCTAGTATGTGGACCCAAGGCGGATTTATGCTCGATGGAGTAACTTTTGAGGAGCTGAGCGACCGTATGCTATCGCGTTATGGTGTGACACTAAAGACCGAAAACCTAGACACTCATAACTTTCGATATTCGCTCCTGATACCTCAGGTAGAGACCATCGAACAGCTCATGACCATGATATGTAGTATTCACCAATTAAAATTCAGGAGGGATAAAAATGAAATAACACTGTACCGATGATTCTGGGATGCATAGCATGGATTCCCAACTATATTATAAAGAAAGTGCTCATCTGGCAAACCGCAAAATCGACCAGTGAGCACCATTAAAAACATGTTTAAATAAACATTTACACAAATATATGTATAAAATTGTTAAGCTTACAAAATTGGCAGCAGCGTTATCACTCTGTCAGCTGACCCACCTGCATCCGGTAGGAGCAGCTACAGCATGTGTAATAGAGGTCCACGATCTCTCTTCACGTATTAACATACATTTAAAGACAGGTAATGCTGAACAGGCTTTATCACTGCTATCACAATACAGCGGATACGCTATAGGTTACGACAAACAGGCACTGCAGCTAGAGCGAATAAGGGTTAATGAAAAGTCATTCCAGAACGCCAAGTTTGAAGAGGTGCTAGACTATATTTTGCAGCATACCAATATTCAGTCGAAAAAAGTGAATGGGGGAGTTGTGCTCACGCGAAAAGAAAAACAACAATCCTTTACACTTCGGATACGAGTCACCGATGCCCAACAAATACCCATAGCAGGAGCATCCATAAAGGTGGCGTCTGACAATCAAACTGTATCAACAGAT
>JAITLW010000183.1 GCA_031277715.1 Sphingobacterium sp.
CTTGGTTGGAATTATCAATAGTGTTACCTAATTCTGCCAGCGATATTGGGGCACCCGTAAATTTAAACTGACCGTTATATCTAAGATTAGCAGTAAGCCAACTAAACATCGGGATTTTATTAATCGGGATTTGATAGGTTAAATCAAAACGTTGGTCGTAGAAATTCATTCGTCCTCCGTTACCAAACGAGCGCCATATAGAATCTCTTTTTTCTTTAGTATCAATCAGTCCTTGCGGTTCCATCAAACGTGCTCCTGCATTTGCACCAAAGTTGAATTTCAGTGATGAAGTAATATCCCACTGCAACGAGTAGTTTCTTACCCAATCAAATGCTTTCACATAGCTGGTGTCCACAATAATATTTCCTTGGCTTTTGGGTCGAAACTTAAATTCGTTAAAGTCTCTTACTATGGAAGTTCTTAACGTAAAACTACGAGGCATTGGAGTAATATTAATATCTCGGATAATTTGCAGCCATGGAGACTTTAATCCCTTTTTTTGTCCTACTTTATAATTTTTAGGGTTATGGTTAAACGTATAGCCAATTTCTCCTTGATGGCGTTTTTGATTATCAAACTCCATGTCAGCGTCATTTTTAATTACTTCCGAATACGCGTAAGAAAAGTCTAAATTTTCAATATCCCACGGTCGCATCTTTAGCGGCTTATTAAAATTCCTCTCTTTTCTTACATTAGTCAGATTCACATTGTTTCTTTTTACTAACAGATTCGTAATTTTTCTAATAGAATCTCTTTCGGAAGGTTTATCATACGCCCTCAAGTCGTCTTTAAGTTTCACATCCGGATTAAGTGGGTTATATTCAGGCACTTCTCCTTGAATATTGAGGTCGTAATGGATTGGAATTTTAATATTCCAATCTTTTGGGAAAAGAATTTTTCCTCCGTCAATATTGGTAGCAAAGTCAATAGAGTAGGTTGTTGCCAATTGTCTCTGTGTTACCGATTGTTCCAATGTTCCAAAGCCGGGAGTAGTAATAGTACCCGAAAGTGAAATATCTCCCAAATCGGCTAGATTCAGCCTCATTCTCCCAAGAGCGGCAGCACCGGATCGGTCGTCAAAACCGGTCAATCTCAATTCGTTTACCCACACTTCCACTGATTTAGGTAACATATCGTCTTCATCTTGGATAGATCTCTTTTTTGGATTTCTAACCCCTATCATAATTGTAGAGACGCTTCCTAAATTGGGCATTCCCACCACGGTGATTTTCGGTTCATCTCTCTTTCTGTTGTATGGTTCCGAATAAGGCAGCGAAACACTCAAATGTTCTCCTTTTCTAACAGCAACATTTCTACGTTGTTTTATATTTACAAGAGAATCTAAGACGACAGATATTCTGTTTTCGATGGGCCAAATAGATGCAGTGTCGTTGTTAAACCAAGGAGATATTTTAGCAGGGATCTCATACTCATAGTAGTTCTGCGTAAAGTCTGATCCTAAACGAATAAACACCGTAACATCTCCGTCTCTTACTTCTTCTTCTTTGAACATTTTTTCAGCATGAACAAACATTTCTAATTTTTGGAATTGTCGCATATCGAAATTTGTGCTTTTGTATATTACGCGCGCATCTCCATCTTGTAGATTTTTAACTTTCATACTTACCGATTGCTCGTTGATTTGCTGTGCTTGCTGCGCACCGTAATAAGTTTCCCGCACTATTCCGGGAGGTATTTTATAATTGATCGGCGTTCTGGTTCCGTTCTCCTCCAAACTTACTGTTCCTACTAAAAATCCGGTATTTTCTCCATTTTGTCCAGGTAAGTAATCTCCCTCCTCTAAAAGATCTTGGGTATAAGATCTCCATGTATTACGTACCAATTCAAATGTAGCAAAACGCAGAACAATCGGTTCTTCAAAGCCACGCATAAAGACGCGCATAAATCTAATTGAGTTAAATCCATTGATTGCATTGATTGTTTCTTCCGGGTTTTTTATAGGGATACGAAATTGATACCAACGTGTTACCGGACTAGTGCCGTTAGGTAATCTTTCGGGAACAGCATCCATAATATCATTAATATAGTTGTATCCCACTTCCATCATATCAGGATGGACATCTATGCTCCATTGATAATACTTTTCATCTTGACTCATAGTATTATCATTGTTAATATCTTCGCTGTCAGGATAGCTTGTAGAAATGGAGATCATGTTATTTGAATTGGGCAAGTCTCCGTTAAAATTTTCGGTTGAGTTACCTTCGGTGTTGTTGAAGTATTTGTATCTTTCAACAATACCTGCCTCACGGTTGTCCCAATAATCTCCTCTGGAATACCTGTAATCGTCTGCTGAGGGGTCGGTATAAGCCTTTTGATATGCCAAAGAGCCAACGCCTAGCCCGGGAGTTTCTCTTATTAATTTCAGGTAAGCATTATCAAAATGATCCCGTTCTCTTTCAGTCGACAATCCATCTAATCCCACATCCTGATTTCTGCGGTTTGCATTGTTGTCAAATGCATTAATAATTTGTTGAATAGTTGGTACGCGCCCCCAAACGGTAAGTTCAACCAGTAGAGGATCGTCGTTGTATTGGTCATCTGCGGGCAATCCATCTTCAAAAGATTTCTTACCATCGCGTAAAATATCCTCAGAAATATCACCTAAATTGAAATAGAGTTTTCCACCAGAATGTTGTGGGTTTTCAATAAAGGGATCCATTAACCAAAATTCAATATATTCATAGTTATTGGCTTCAAAATCAGTGTTGTCAAACTTACGCATCATTCCTCCCCAACGGGAAACAGGATCTTTTAAAGTTCCGTCTTCGTTAATCCCTGCCGAAAACCTAATTCCATTTTCAACACCGGTAACATCATAATTATAAGGGCCCCGCTCTTCGGGATAAAAAGCCATATTCAAAACAGGCATATAAGTAGGATGAGCAGAACTTTGGTATTCTTTTTTAGGAAAGAGCTCAGGCTCATAAACTGCTCTGGAATAGGGTCTGCTTTGCTCTTCTCTGGTAATGTTGGCGGGTGCTTCCTTATTGTGAAATAGTTGCTGAATAACAAACCAGGAGAAAAGTGCTCTGTTATAGCCATACGCCAATTGTTGTCTTTTTTCTTCTGTGGTCATATCTTCATAAGCAGTATTAGAAATACTTATCTCTGATTCCCGAAACTTGTCGGGTTGTCCTTGCGGAGTAGAAGCCAAATGCCAATAGCCAAATTGACGCAAATCTACTGTAGACCTGGCACCTTCAAAATCATCAATATAGGTAATCCCTTTTTTTCCAATTGTTCTGCTGTGTCCCGGAATAAAATGAGCGAATTCTCCATCTATCTGAAATGTAGATTCGGCGGTTGTACTGTGAAACGGAAGAAGATCTACTAGCTTTGTTATCCAGGGAAGTTTGGTTTTATAAGCAAAATTCATACCCCAAATGGTATTGTTTATGGGTTCATTTCCATAATTCACTTTATGGGTGTGAGGACGTTGGCTCATATTAAGCAGGGTTGCTCCTATCAGGAAATTATCTGTAAATTTATATTCTACATTAGCTCCGAAGAAACGTTTTTTGTTCATTCCAAACATAGAATTGTTTTCAACAGAAATTGATATTGGGGTTCCTGATCTCAAGATTCCTTCGTTTGTAATACTTAATGTTCCCATACTGTAATTAACCGTGTAGTCCACATTTTCTGTCAGCCTCATCCCGCCTGCTTGAACAACAACCGAGCCCTGCGGAATATTCCAGGCGTTTAAGTTAAATTCCGAACCATAAGCCGAGCGGTATTGCC
>JAITLW010000208.1 GCA_031277715.1 Sphingobacterium sp.
CGTATATAGCGGTAGCATCAGCATCTTTTAGTACATCGATACGCTCGATATCTTTGGGGTTTATAATGGCCAAAGGACTTTGATTACCACTGGCATTGCTGAATTGGTTCATCGGATTGTCAGAGAAGGGAACTCCATCTATGATGTATAGAGGATTGTTTCCATTGTCGATAGAGTTTGCACCGCGGAGCTGTACATTGAAGGAACCGCCAGGAAGACCACTATTGGAAGATATGCTGAGCCCGGCAACCCGTCCCTGCATAGCTGCTAAGGGATCGAGAACAGGTTGCTTGTCCAGATCTTTGGCTGTGACGCTGGATACAGAGCCAACATTTTTGCGGACAGAAGAGGTCCCGTAACCGATTACGACTACCTCATCTAGGTTTGCCAAGTCAGGTGTTAGTATCACGTGCAATTCTTGCTGACCTGCTATTACAACTTCTGTGCTCTTGAAGCCTACGCTGCTGAACACCAGTGTGTTTTTGGTTGTGGCCGTGATTTTGAAAGCTCCATGTTCATCGGTAGCTGTCGTAGTATTCGTACTTTTATTACGAATACTGACATTCAATAAGCTTTTTCCATCCTCATCTACCACTGTTCCAGTGATACTTTGTTGGAAATTGTTGCTTTTTTCAGCGTCAGCCTTGACTACGATGGTTTCTCTGATGATTTGATATTTAATCTTTTGTTTTTTGAAGGCTTGGTCTAAGATGGTTTCTATGCTCCCGTCCTTGACATCGACACTAAAGGAGTTGTTGATGCCTATTTCTGTCGGGTCATAGACGAATTTGTAGTTGGTTTTCTGTTCGATGGCCTTTGTCAAGCGTTCAAAATTTACAGCCCGTAGATGGAGCGTGAATTTTTGGCTGAAGGCAAAACTACTCCAAGAGCAGAGTAAAATGTACAGGAGGGTAAAAGAGTACTTCATAATGTGATTAGATTGTTTATTTATTAGGTGTTATTTTTAATAGGTTGTCGTGCATTTGATAAGGAATGCCTGAAAATTGTAGTATAGTTAAGATTTCCTGAAAAGGCTGCTGACGTGATATTTTACCACTCAATGTTTTGCGGTTGTACGCCGGGTCAATCTCGTATTCAAAATTATACCACCTTGAGAGTTCCTGGACGATGTCTAACAGTG
This sequence comes from Sphingobacterium sp., assembly GCA_031277715.1. Lineage (GTDB taxonomy): Bacteria > Bacteroidota > Bacteroidia > Sphingobacteriales > Sphingobacteriaceae > Sphingobacterium. The sequence goes on from JAITLW010000208.1 coordinate 1,142, forward strand.
GGGTATTGTTGTATTCGAAATATCCTTCTTTCCAAGCCAGTTGATGTAGGTCGACCTGTTTCTTTTGGAGCTTATTCTGTCCAGTCAATGTGTTGACGACGAGCGCATCGCCAGGTTCCATGATGAGCTCTTCTTTTTTGTGGGTCAGGCGGACAGCTCCTTCTTTGAGAAATGTTTCAAAGGTGTGATTCTCCGAAGGGTAATAGCGTATATTGAATTCCGTCCCCAATGCTTCGACTTGAGCATCGGCAACATGGACAATAAATGGCCTGGACTTGTCTTTGGCTACTTTAAAAAAAGCTTCGCCTTCAAGGTAGACTGTCCGGTTTTGTTGGTTATAATCTGCAGGAAGGGTCACTTTACTTTGCGCATTTAGGAAGACGACAGTTGCATCTGGCAATGTCAGTTGGTATTCTTGCCCAGTGGAGGTGCTGACCAAAAGAGTCTCTCTTATATCTTGCTGTTTCAGAACGAGGGCATGACCGCTCATGGTACTTTCTTCTGTTCGGGAGCCATGTTGGATATTAGCCTGAAATGTGCCTGGTTTGAAGCTTTGTGCAGTAAGCGTGGTAGGGTAGGGCTCTTTGTCAGAATACTGGTAATAATAAACCAAAAGACTTAGGCTTATTAATACGGCGATAGCTGCTGCAACTTTTGAGAATGTGAATCTATTGACTTTTGCAGGATTCTTTTGGACGAGTTTGTCTTTGAATACAGTCTGAAAGTATTGATCTGTAGCTTCAATATCTTCCCATTCCAAGGGTTGGGAAGGCTGGTTGTGCTCCGCTAGTTCGTTATACCAGGATTCTACACCGGCTCGTTCAGCTTCAGTACATTGATTGGCTACGTATTTACGTAGTAGTTCTCCTGTTATTTTAGGTGTTGACATTATCCAAATTGGGTTAATTTGGTAGTATGACAAACAACTAAGCTATTAGTGGTAGAACAAAATGAAAATATATTTTAATTTTTTTCGAAGGATGACTAACGCGTTGTGAATCTGCTTCCTTACGGTGTTTTCGGAAATGGAAAGGTCTTCTGCTATTTCTTTATAGCTCTGGTTTTGGAATCGACTTTTTTTGAAAATCTCGGCCATTTTTTTTGGGAGGTTGTCAATCTCTTGCTGAATGAGATAAGCGAAGTCTTTTTCCCGTAATGCTTCTTCGGGAGTGATTACGCTATTTAAGGCGTTGGCCGTGATACTGTAGTCCGTAAATTTGTCGTTGAGTTTATTTTGAGAGATTCTATTGATTACTACATTTCGTATAGCACGGTACAAATAAGAGCTGTAGGAATGTGTAATCGTGACCTGGTCCAATATGTCCCATAGATTGGTAAATACCTCCTGGACAATGTCTCGGGCTTCATCTTTGTCTCCAATCATTTTGTAAGAATGAAGATAGAGTTTCATCCAATGGCTGTCGTACAACAGTGTAAAAAGCTCTTTCTTTTCTTTCGGATGCATAGGTAAAATTAATAATTTTTGCTTAAAAACAGCATTTATACCTTAATCTATATAGTAAATAAGCTGTTTGCTAGAGGAGTACTTAGCTGAGGTACTATTATCTGTTGGAGGCTATGCTATCCATCGGAAGATGAAACTAAAGAAAAAAAAATTAGGCTTACCTCAAGTACTTTTTCTATACTTGCACTAAATTAGATTTGTTCTAAATAAAAAATGTGCGAGAAAAATAATATAATGGTTGATTTCCGGACGGCTAAAGGCTTTGAAGAGCTATATAATCGCACGTCTGATCAGCTGTTTAATATTATCTTCAGGCAGGTCGGGAGTAAATCGACAACCCAGGAACTGGTACAGAATATCTATCTCAAATTATGGGAGAGAAGATTTGATATCGAGCTGGAAATCCCGGTACAGCATTATTTGAACCGAGCTGCCAAACTCGCGGCATTAGATTATCTAAAGACTACACAGCGCCGTCAGCAACATTTGGAAGAAATTTTGTTTGATCAGGCAAAAAGTAATAATGATACCGAAAAGACCGTTTTTTTTCAGGAGCTCAAAAGTCGGATAAGCGCAATCACAGACCGCTTGCCACCTAAATGCAGAGCTGTTTTTTTGATGAGCCGTGAGCAGGGATTGAATATCCGTGAGATCTCTGAAGAGCTCGCTATCGCAGAAAAGACCGTCGAAGCCCACCTTACCAAAGCCTTGAAGACCATAAAAGGGCATCTTGGAGAAAAAATATAAAAATTTTAATTTAGACTAAGGGTAAATAAGGAGTTGGACAACTCTTTTATATATAGCCCCACTCCATAGCGCCCTTAGGGTGTTTTAGGAAAGTGCTTACCATAATAATTTGACTGTTTTGGAAATAACTCCAGCTATTTTACAACGATATAACACGGGAACAGCTACTGATGCTGAAGTGCAGGCCGTAGAGACTTGGTTGACTAGTACGGATACGGAGGCCTATAGCTTAGATCCAGACGACCTCGCGGAGATGAGGTCTGTCGTATGGGACAATCTATTGGAACAGGCAATAGATGAACAAAGAAATATCAGAAGCATCCGTACCTCAAAATCAAAAGTTATTTACCTCCCTCTGGCGGCGGCAATGCTGGTGCTACTGGTCGGCGTCGTTGTTTTTCAGAAGTTAAACTGGACAGTCTCTGCTGGGCCTGTTTCGGAAGGGTTGTTGATTACTTCGGCACAAGGACCTATCGAGGTATTGGGGGATGAGTTTAAAGTCCAGTTTTCAGGATATCTACAGGTCGTGAACCGATCAAACCAAACTAAGTCTATTGAGTGTACTAATGGAGAACAGTATACACTGGATCCGGGTGAAACCTATTACCTCGAAACAATAGATGGTAAACATTATTTAATTGCTGAGCGGCATCTGTCGCCTGAAGATAATTACCTCCGCTTTGTAAAAGGCGATGTGGAGGTCGTCGCCAAAACAATATAATATGTATAGATTACTCTTGTTCTTTACACTATGTCTACAGGCTTGTAACCCTTTTGGGGGAAGTGTGCAACCGAATGATAAAGGGACGATTCTGATCGGAACCCGGGTGAATACACCGCAGGGAAGAATGTACTATCTAGGAGCCTATCCTGGTGTCCCTAGTCAGGTAGACCCCCAAGATATGACCCTATTGGGGCATAATGTAGCAATCTATTCGTATGGTGAGCATCCTTATGTATGGGACGGGACAGCCACGCAACTGGTTAAGTATGAGGTAGGGGAGGATAATAAAATTGTTGCGACAGATTCTATTGGTTTTGAAGCGATAGCAGATGGCAATGCCTTCGGGTCGGTCGCTTTTGTGTCGGAGGAGGAAGCTTATGTTTTTTTCCTTGCGGCGGGTAAGGTCGTTGAATTTAATCCAGCCACGATGAAGGTGAGCCAACAGATTAATGTGGATGCCTTACCTCTGGACAAGGATGTAACGGTAGCAACGAATACTTACTACGCCTTTGTCGGAAATGACGGGAAAATATTACTTCCTGTCGGAGCAGACCCCAGTACGTTTGGTAAGTTTTCTGACCGGGCGCGTGTAGCAGTTTTCGATAGTAAAACAAAATCTGTGCGTTATAATGACGATGCAAGGATGACTATCGGCTACAATAATTTTACGAAGGATTTTTCGAATGGTGACCTGTATTATAGACCATCAAAATATATCGCCCGCGTGCAGGATTATAGAGCGGAACAAAGGGATGCGGTGAGCGGAGGTCTACTACGGGTGCGTAGTGATGGGACCTATGATCCCGATTTTTTCGTAGATCTACAAAAGGTTCTGGGAGCCCACCGTATTATAGCGGTGATCGCTGTACAGGGTAAAGAGGCTTTAGTACAGTATATCGAGAAGGACTGGAAGATGCCCGAAAATCCTGGTCAATGGTTTGACTGCCCTACCAAGCTGGCAATGGTAGATGTGGAGGCCCTGACCTTCAGGAATATCTCTTCGTTGGATAAATATGGTACAATCTACCCGGTAGGCGAGGTCGATGGTAAGGCCTACTATTCTAATTTTGGAGCGGCGGACGGCAAGTATCATTTTTTGGAACAGGACAATACAACTATTTTAAATACAAAGATTGAGGCAATAGGGGGAAGCGGGATTTACATCGCACGTTTGAGGTAATCGACCGGATCTGACTATTGTTATGTAGAGGCACTGCTATAAGGCGGTCTGGGATTGCTATGGCCTGTGTGTTTCGCGGAGTGTAATTAATTATCTTTTATATATATCATTATTAACTTCAGTTTATATTAAAATGAAACTAGTTTTATCAATTGTTTTATGCGGCTTGCTCTTTCTGAATGTGTCTGCGCAGAAACAAGACCGGATCCAGGGAAAGATCATGATGTCGGAGGACAAGCCTGTCAAAGATGCATTGCTACGTTTGTTAAATACAGCTTATCAGGCGCGGACAAATGCTGCAGGGGAGTTTTATTTTGATAATCTACCCGTAGGAAATTACGTGCTACAGGCCAGTATTAATGATGTAGAAATCATCCGTGAGAATATCGATATCAAAGCGGGCGAGTTTACGTTGCCGGCAATCTATGTCATCAAGAAAATGAATAACCTGGACGGTGTGACGGTATACGGTTATCGCCGTAACAAGTTTTTGGAACGTGATAGTACTACGGTGGCCAAGATGCCACTATCCTATATGGAAAATCCACAAGCCTATACCAGCATCAATCAATCGTTGATGAAGGAGCAGATTACAACCGACCTTTCAGAGGTAATACGTAATGTACCCGGTATGATCAAAATGCAGGGTAGCCCGGGCAGGGGAAGTGGTGATGGTAGTTTTTATTATAACCTGCGTGGATTCCCGACCAAGGTGTCTATGGTGGATGGTGTTCCAGCTACAACTAATGGCGAGATCGACCCTGCGGATGTGGAGCGTATCGAAGTAATCAAGGGGCCATCGGGGACATTGTATGGAGGTACAGTAACTTCCTTTGGTGGAATAATAAATATTATAACCAAGAAGCCCCGTGACTATTTTGGAGGCGAGGTGTCGTATACTATGGGTAGCTTTAATCTGAACAGATTAACAGCAGATGTACATGGTCCGGTGACCTCGGATCGAAAGACGCTCTTTAGATTGAATGCGGCTTATCAGTACCAGAACGGATTTAGGGATGCCGAGTTTAGAAAGTCATTCTTTGCTTCGCCAAGTTTTAGCTACCAGGTCAATGACCGGTTGATGTTTAGTCTGGGAGCGCAGATTTATAACTATGAAGGTACGAATACGCCTATTATTTTCTTAAGTAGAACCCGCCCTTTCTTTGCGAAAACGCCTAAGGAACTGGGATTCGATTGGAATAGGTCGTACTCTAACAACGATATGACATTGAAGGCGCCGGCTACGAATGTGAAAGGAGAGGTTAATTATCGTATCTCTGATAATTGGACTTCGCAGACGAGTATATCGAGAAACTTCCGTAAGACAGAGGGACTCTACCAATATCAGTTTATTCGGGGTAATACGAATGATGCTTTGTTGGAACGGAATGTCCAATTTAACAATTCGGAAGCCAGCTCAACAAGTATTCAGCAGAATTTTAACGGGACATTCCAAATTGGACGTATTAAGAATAAACTGCTCATCGGTCTAGATTACTTTAATCAATCACTTCGTAACAACCATTCACCGATCGTAAAATTCGATACGATAAATGGGCAGAATCTGGAGAGCGATTATGGGTTTATATCTCGGGAGCTGGCAACAGCACGTATACAACAGTCAAAAGGAAATATGGTACGTACCTATTCGTCCAATAATGTATATGGTGCGTATGTATCGGATGTGGTATACCTGACCGATCGTTGGACCACTATGCTGAGTTTGCGTGTGGATCACTTTAACTCGCGTGGACAGCTCAATCTAAATACAAATGTACGGAGTGGGGAATATGAACAGACAGCGCTGTCGCCAAAATTTGGGATGGTCTATCAGGTTCTTAAAGACCGTTTGTCTGCTTATGCCAACTACATGAATGGATTTAGCAATGTGGCTCCTGCTGATAATAAAGGACTGGAAGGGTACCCGGATATTATGAAACCACAAATGGCGAATCAATGGGAAGCTGGGGTGAAAACTAATTTCTGGAATAACCGTTTCAACTTTACAGCCTCTTATTATGATATCACAGTCAATAACATGACGCGCGATATACCAGTGACCCAAGGGGGAACGGACTATAATATCACGATTCAGGATGGCGAACAGCGTAGCAAAGGGATGGAGTTGGAAATGATTACAAATCCGGTGAGAGGACTGAATGTGATGACGGGGTATACCTATAACGATAGTAAATTTCAGAAAGCAGATGATAAGGTAAATGGACGTAGACCTTCATCCGCTGGTCCTGCACATGTCTTCAATTCTTGGATTAGTTATGTATTCCAGACAAAGGCACTGCACGGAATAGGTCTAGGTGTCGGGGTGAATCGCGTAGGCGAACAGATTACGGTAGATCATGCGGATACGGGGCAGTTTATATTCCCGGCTTACACCTTGGTTAATGCTTCAGTATCATTCGAGAGGGAGAAGTACAGATTCGGTGTGCGAATGAATAACCTCACAAATACAGAATACTTTGCCGGACAAGGTGTGGTCGTCGCGCAAATGCCACGTAATTTCGCCGCACAGCTTAGCCTCCGTTTTTAGAAAGCGTGAAGTTTAGAACTATCATACATCAAATACATCTATGGCTCGGATTATTATCCGGTGCCATAGTTGTCGTTTTGGCCGTCACAGGCTGTATCCTTGCCTTTGAGCAGGAAATTAAGTTGTCGCTACACGCAGATAGGTATTATGTCGCAGCGGTAAAGAACCAAAAACTGCCCATGTCCGAGCTTAAAGCGATTGCCGAAGAGGCGTTTCCTTGGGAAACTAAAGCCCGAAGAGCCGAGGTGTCAGGTGATCCACAGCGTACCTATGTCTTTAGATCGATGAAGATAAATGCGGATGCATGGACGTACTGGGGATATTATGAATACTATGTACGTGTGTATGTGGACCCCTATTCGGGCAAGGTGGTCTATGTGGAAGATGCGAAAAAGGATTTCTTTGAACTTGTACTCAATCTGCATAGAAGGTTATGGCTGGGGGAGAAAATAGGAAAGCCTATCACAGGTTATGCTACGTTGGTCTTGCTCGTGGTGTTGGTTTCCGGGCTTTTTATATGGATACCGCGCAAGTTGAATAAAAAGTCAGCTAAATGGATGTTTATGGTTAAGAAGACCCGTAATATGAAACGGTTGAATTTTGACTTTCATAAGGTAGCCGGATTCTATACGATTATACCGTTGATATTGATCTGTTATTCAGCGATGGTATGGGGATTTAAGGGGGTCGATATAGCTGTACAACAGTTGCTGAATGGTGGAGTGGAGCAGAAGAAAGTGGATTCGGTGATACCATCGGAGATACGGCCTATAGACGAGGTGACTGATCAGATATGGAACCGATTGGATAAAACACTGGAACGGGAAAATAGGGTTTATTTTAACTTCCCAAGGACAGAAAAGGGAGGTTTTAATGTGGAAGTAATCCAGGGAGATAAGTTGTACCAGAGTGATAAGTATAATTTCAACCAGTATTCGGGTGCAGAGACGGCTGTTATTCGCTATGAAGATGAAACTGTTGGGAAGGGGACCCGTCTTCGGAATATGAATTATGACTTACATACAGGATCTGCATGGGGGATAATAGGGCGATATCTATATTTTTTAGTTGGCCTGATCTGTGTTATGTTACCTATCTCCGGATTTATAATTTGGTGGGGCAAGAAAAGGTAGTGTGAAATATGTAATTTAAATCACTTTAAATTCTAAGATGTAGCACACTGTATTGATATTTAAGTTTTTACATTTGTAGGTGTATGAAGGGCTTATTATCATCGATTACGGTACGACACTGGAGTATTTTGGGGATATTCAACCTAGTGCTGGTGGCGGTATTTGGACTATTGATGCGCAGTGCAGTTATCTTTCCGCAGACTTGGTTCAACCAAAAGTACATCATGCATGCGCATTCTCATTTTGCGTTCTCAGGGTGGATATCACATATGCTGATGGTACTGATGGTGATGGTGGTATTGAATAAGAAGCCTACTGATTGCTTATCCAAGAAATATCAATTGCTTATTGGAGCGAATATGCTCGCTTCTTATGGTATGCTGTTTTGCTTCTCATGGCAAGGATATGGACGTTATTCGATTATCTTTTCTACCTTAACTATTTTGTTGTCGTATGTATTTGTAGGTATGTTGTGGCACGCGATATCGCGCTCGATGCTGTCTCTCTTGGTACGTAAATGGTTTAGGGCAGCGTTGCTGTTTTTGCTACTGTCTTCAATAGGTACTTTTTATTTGGCTTATCTACAGGCGACGCATAATGTGGATGGAAATAAGCAGTTGTCTGCGGTTTACTTCTTTCTGCATTTTCAGTACAATGGTTGGTTTTTTTTCAGTTGTATGGGACTATGGCACCATTGGTTGGCATCCCGTCAGATAGAGGTGACAGGAGGTCCTGTATTGTATCAGGTGTTTGTTTGGGCCTGTGCTCCAGTTTACTTGCTATCGGTTCTTTGGATGGAGCTGCCCATAGGTCTGTATGTTATTTTGGCGCTGGCAGTACTGGGCCAGAATCTAAGCTGGTTTTACTGGTTGAAGGGATTATTACGGCAGATAAGCTGGGGGAAAGATAAAACCTCCTTATGGCTGGGCGGAGTTCTGTTATGTATACTGTTGGCGATTAGCTTGAAATTATTGCTGCAGGCTGTTGCTCTGGTACCTGCATTTCGTGATTTGACCTATAGTTTTCGACCTATCGTGGTGGGATATTTACATTTGGTCTTATTGGGAATAATTACTTTGTTTATCCTAGTGTTTTTGTTTTTGAACGATGTTGTCCGTGAAACGCAATGGACCAAATGGGCCATGGTGCTATTTATTGTGGGGATTGTTGGTAATGAATTATTATTGTTAGTACAGGGATTGAGCGGTATGCAGGGAATCTATATACCCCACCTTCCGATGGGGCTGATGCTGGCCGCATTATTATTGTTTCTGTCGCTTGCCCTGCTTTGGGCTTCGACAGTCCGGAGTTTGCGAAAAGAATAGTTTCTATTTATCATCCTTGTATGTCTGTACCAATTTATCAAGATTGAGGCTACGGGCGGAGGCATCAAATATCTCGCGGTAGGTGCCCTTGATTTCCATTAAGGAATCGTGTGTGCCGGATTCGACAACCTGTCCTTTTTTCAGTACATAGATATAATCTGCATCCAATATCTGGGATAAGGAATGGGATATAATAACGACGGTTCTGTTTTTCTGGATCGCATCTAGTGAGTTTTTGATCTGTTCGGTAGCGATAGCATCTAGACTAGCGGTTGGCTCATCTAAGAAGATGATAGGTGGATTCTTTAGAAATAACCGTGCTATGGCTATCCGTTGTTGCTGACCACCGGATAGTAACGTTGCATCATGGGAGTAGCCTTCGGCGAGTTCCATAATCTGGTCATGTAGGTACGCTTTGTGCGCCGCTTCCTGTACTTCTTCGAAGCTTGCTTCTATTTTTCCATAGCGGATATTGTCTTCGATACTGCCCTTGAAGATATGGTTACGCTGTAATACTAAGCCTATTTTTTCTCGTAAAGCGCTGTTGTCATAATCGTTGAGATTAATGCCGTCCAAAAGAATATTACCTCTCTGAGGAAGATAGAACTTGCAGAGTAGGTTGATAATAGTGGACTTGCCGGCTCCGCTCAAACCTACGAGCGCGGTGGTCTTGCCACGCTCTATACGCATATTGATCTGTTGTAATGTCTGTACGCTGTTGGGATAGCTAAAATCTACATTTTGAAGTTCGAAGGTGCCTTCTGTAGTGGATGGAGAGTTGACGCCATTAGGTTCAATCTCTGAATCGGCATCTAGAATATCGAAGTATCCTTCGGCGTAGATCATGGCATCGTTCATATCGTCATAGATGCGATGTAGCTGCCGGATAGGGGCAGATACATTGTTGAACAACATAATATGCAGCATGATGGCTCCGATGGTCATCTGCTGATCTAATACCAGGAAGACGGTTAGTAGGATTATGGCAACGACACCAAACTGCTCGATAAAAGTTTTAAGCCCATCATAGAGGAAGTTTACTTTTCGGGTATGCAGTTGACTCTCCATTAGTTGCATCTGTAGGTCGTATTGTTTTTTACCTTCAAATTTTTCGCGGACAAAACTTTTGATGACAAGGATGGAGTTGACTAAATTAAGTAATCCGGAGGTCTTTTGCTCGCGTTGGTTACGCAGTGTGCGGCGTACTCCACTGAGCTTTTTGGCCTGCAGTGAGCTGACATAGAAATAAATGGGGACGACAATTGTAGATACCAGACCGACATATACATTCTGGATGTACATCACGACAAGGGCAAGGATGGCACTGGAGAAAAGAGGCAGGATATCAATAAAGAAGTTCTGGACTAATCGGGTGAGACTCTCTATGCCGCGGTCGATGCGGGTCTGTAACTTGCCAGATTCATGATTGCTGTCTGTATAGAAAGACACCTGATAGGTCAATATTTTATCGATTACAGTCTGCGCCAGCTCGGAACTGACATTGATACGTATTTTTTCGCCGTAATACTTCTGACCAAAATTAATGAAGATGTTGATAATCTCTTTAGCAAGAAGAACGACCGATATTAAAGCGAGTACGTGGATACCGGTTTCCATTGGGTTTGGAAGCTGGATGAGTTCGGAAACTTCGTCTACAGTATACTTTAAGACGATGGGATTGACCTGTGCCATGAGGGCGCCTATCAGAGTCAGGAGCAGTGTCCATACGATCATGCGCCGATTGGGACGGACAAAGGGTTTTAATTGTCGGAATATCCCCAGTAAACTGAGGGTTCTGTTGAAAGGATTCTTCATTGTTATATAATCTTAAACAACTGCGGTAAGGTATTGTTTTTTGAAAAAAATAAGGGCTACCATGTGGGTAGCCCTTATTAATATATCTGCAAAAATAGCGTAAATGCTAGTTTAGGATAAGTTCTTTAAGCAATACTACCGGCTTAGTGTTTTTAACGACCATCTGTAAGTTCTTTTGTTCTCTCATATCATAATAGATCGAACGGGTAGAAGATACTGTACTGATCAAGTTACCGTACTGGTCTACGATGGGTGCACCGCTGGATCCGGCCGCATAATCGGCGGTAATATCCGTTTGTGGAAGCCTTTCGGATTTTGAAGCCGACTCGATGTAGTTGCGCGCTACTTTGCCTGTGGAGAAGTAATTGATCATCGGTGCAGGATTGCTCATTACAAATACATTCTCACCTACTTTTGCTGTATTCCCTAAAGGTAAAGGTGTTAGTTTTTTACCTTTCGTATCGACACGTACAATTGCTAAATCTGCATCTTTAAAACAGGAAACAATCTCCTCGACGAGATAGACATCACCATTGCTGGTTTGTATAGACATAGCTAGGTTTTTTCCGTTTTTGCTGTCAATATATCCTTCAATGACATGGTGATTGGTCGCAATCAGTCCGTCTTCGCTGATGATATATCCTGATGCGGTATTGAGGTGTGTACGATGGCAGTTACCACAATCGTAAGCTGTAGCGAAAGAAACGAATGAAGGCTGGATTAAAGTTGCAATTTCGGCTGCTTCCAATACTTTCTTACGTGGTTGCACCAATGGCATTTTAACTTTTTTGCCTTCTACTGCTGGTAGATCTTTTGCTGCTTGCTCGGCGGTGATATATTTACTGTTCTTGAGTAATTCTTCTGTTTTTAACTCAAAATTGTTGGTGATTTCTTGCTGGTCGCTGAAACCTTCCCATTTCTTAGAAGTCTGTGCATGCAGCTCTACTGTGCCTAATAACAACCCCACTGCAAGAAGGCTTAATGCTAACTTTGTTTTTTTCATTTTATTATTTAATAAATAGGTATATGCATTATTGATGAAGTAGCTTATACCTGGTTGTATGATACTGTTGTGATTTATTATTTATCACGGTTACACCGCAAAGTTAGTGCTTTGCGGTTATGAGCGTATCGCGTAACAACAATTTTAGAAAAGGAGATATGTGCGGGAGGGTTATAGGGCAATTGTTCGGGTGAAACTCCCCGAAAGATCGATTTTCATGCCTATGGTGAAGACGCTATGTTCTCTCCCTCCTAATGCTGTCCTTCCATTGGAAATACGTTGTTCGCTATACAGCTGAACGAATTTGATCGGTTGATAAGAGAGTCCTAGTATAAGATCATTTCTTTTGAAGTCTTTATCAAGTGGGGTCGGCAGGTTGCTTTGTTTTAGTCCATCAACATCGGGGACGTAGAGGTTGTAGCCGGCAAGAACTGAAAGCTTGTCCCATTTGTATTTTGCGAAGAGTTCAAGGCCTTTGGCATCAAATACTACAGTGGGCCGGATGACATCGCCCTGAAGGTCGGTATAGCGGCCTTGGGTAAAATCTCCATTTTTCTGTATAGCAACTACCACGCTGAAATCTAGTTTTGTACCCCGATATTCACCTCCCAGTGTCATGTAGGTCGGTTGGCCAGATAGTCCTAGCACCTTGCCATCTTGGACGAGGTTATTGCTGAGGAAAGCTTTATTGAAAGCGGCTCCTATGCGGAGCGGTGCTGTGATTTCAACCTGGGTGGAAAAACCGAATCCATCCATAAATCTATGGTTGTTGGCACCTCTGGCCTGTACCTGTCCTCCAATGTGAAAGCGGCCTATTTTGTTGCGGTAGATAATGGATTGGTCGGCCCGTCCGGTTCCATTTTCTCCACCATCGGTGCCTCCGATAAAGGTTGCTGAACCTTTGGACCCAAATACATTGAAGCGATCAGTATAAGAGGTGACATCGCGGTATACACTCCATTGTTTTCCAAAGGTAAGCCGGCCTAATTGATCGAATTCAATGCCCAGATAGCCTAATCTATTGCCAAATACCTGTTGATTCTGTCCGGATTGTATTGTTAGAAATCCTCCTGATAGGCTTCCGTCAGCATTGAAGCTAGAGCCTCCACGTAAGAGGTTTATCTGTAGTTCGGCAGCAGCTACAAATCCGATTTTGCCTTTTTTCATCGCTACTTCGGTTCCTATACGTGATGCGTTTTCCTGTATCTCCATCTTGCCGTCATAGACTGCAGAATGTCCCCGGAGTCCGGCGTAAGGACGGATGGTTATGGCTATAGAATCCACGGCATGCTGTGCATAGCCAAAAGCGGTAGATAGCAATAATAGTAATCCGATAATCAGGTTTCTTTTGTAAGAGGTAAGGTGCATTTTCATAGCTAAAGGGCTGTCAATTGAGCCGATACGAATTTCGAAAGATTATAGCTGAAGTGCAAGCTGATGTACAAAATAAAGTGTATTATTTTTTTAAGCTGTGTAAGCTCATACCGATGATAACAAGTACTATTCCAAGGAGCGCATAGGTGTCGGGTAGAGGGCTTTTCAGGATTAGTATTTCTCCAATAAGGGCAAATAACACTTCGGCTGATTGTGTTGCCTCAACTTTGGCGAGTGCTTTTTCGTCTTTACTGACCATATCTGTAGCAGAGAAAAATAGGACCGTAGCAATTACACCAGAAAAGATGGCTACAATCAAGGTCTGTAAGAGCTGGTTATCGGTGGGAGCAGGGTGTCCAGTGGAATGGCCATAGAGGTTTAGAATGAGCCAAAAGGGAATACTGCATAGGATCATACCTAATATGCGTTGATAGACATCTAGCTGCCCATCGCAGAGTTGCATCATTTTTCGGTTGCCCAAAGGGTAGGCAAATGCGGCAACGAGGACCCAGAAGAAACCGGATAGAAGACTGGAAAGATCTACGGATTCGAGGGCCTGGATCTGCATGATAGCAATACCTATTAATATGATCGTCGAAAAGATATAGGTATTTCTAGAGTTGGAAGACTGATAGTTTTTGGTAATGAAAGGGGCTAATAGCATACCCGCGATAATGGTAATCTGCCAGGTACTCGCGATAAGCCATGATGGACTAAAAGCGGCAGCATAGGTTATCGGAGCATAAAAAACACCGAATCCTATGGTGCTCCAGAGTAACCAGGGACCTGGTTTTTGTTTTATGGCAAGGAGAAGCGGTTTTAGGTTACGTCTGAGTAGTACGATAACTAGAAAAAAAGGAAGCATCCAATAGAAACGGAGGGACGCGCTCCATATCCAGCTACCGCCTTCAAGAGACATCATCCGATTGACTACAAAGGTCACAGCAAAAAATAATGCGGATAGTAGACCTAGGAGAAAAGCTCTTTGTGCATTCTTCATAAAATGGATGCCTGTTTTAGATTTGAAGCAAATATACAGTACTAAAATCTAAAAAAGGCAGTGTCTATATTAGACACTGCCTTTTTCTTTTCTATGAAATGATGGAATTAAAACTTAAATATTTCTTTAAGTTTTTTGTCCAGATCATCGTCTGATCCAGCACCACTAGCGTAACGGCCTATGATCACTCCCTCAGGGTTGATGAGAATCTTGGAAGGAAGGGTATGTATGCCATAGTGTTCAGATTTGTCTTCGGAGCGGTCAAAGTTGCCATCGGAGGTTCTTTTTAAACCGCGGAGTACATGTTTCCAAACCCCTATTTTGTCTTGCTCTACGGCTTTACGCCACGCGGCATGGTTGCTGTCGTCATCGGATACACCTATGATTTCAAAACCTTTCTTTTTGTATTTGCTGTAGAGCTGTAACAGGTGGGGATTGCCCTTACGGCAAGGAATACACCAGCTGGCCCAAAAGTCGAGCAATACATATTGGCCTCGATAGTCCGCTAGACGGAGCTGCTTTCCATTGATATCGGTACCCGAAAAGTCGGTAGCTATACTACCCGGAGAACCTGATTTTAATTTGTCAATTTCTTCGGCTAGTTCTCGGCCAGACGGAGATGCTTTAATCTCAGCACTTATCTGTCCATAGATATCCTGCAATTCTTCGAGATTCATGCCACTGACAAAATACCGAAGCTGAGAAATGGATACATATGAATTGGGATTTTTCTTAATGTAAGCAAGTTGTTTGTCCCGCATCTGTTTTTGATAGGGTTCCATCTGCTCTTTCAATTTGTCGAGTTCATCAAGCTTAGCATTAAGAGCTTCTTCTGAAGCACCTTGTTTCTTCAGGTCCATATATTCGCTATTTTTGATTTCGTAGGCTTCACTAATTGGTTTCATGGATTGGGATTCCGTCTCAATCAAGTTGTCATATTGGATGTTTTCGTCCTGTACTTTGGAGCCGGCAATTTGGATTGCTGGTGGCGAATCTGTATTACCCTGTAGGGATATAACACCCGGTTCAATAAAGAAACGTATATACTTATCGAATGATTGGGGAGCTTCTCCTTTACTATCTGTAAAATAGCCCATAGCCTGAGTAGGATATTGGGTATGGCCAATATAGCTGAATACACCGTCGAAAATCTGTACACTGTCCGCAATCGCTTTTCCGGCATGATCAGTATAACGGATATGAAACCAGGATAGACGGGTTGGATTCTCGAGTTCTGCCTTGAGGACAAAGGTGTTTTTGTCCAGGGTAGGTTCGCCAAGAAGTTCTTTCAGCTTTTCATCCAATAGTTCTCCCCGAAGATTTTTTGCTACAATGATACCATTCGGGTCAATCAATAGATTGGAAGGTATCGATTTGATGTCATAGAGTACACCGACCTCATTCTTCCAACCCTTGAGGTCTGAGAGATGTGTCCAGGTGAGGTTGTCTGCATGTATGGCGTCTATCCATCTGTTGTGTTGCCCGGGATTGTCAAATGAAATTCCTAAGACTGTAAAGTTTTTATTTTTATACTGCTGATAGGCACTGACTACATTCGGATTTTCGTGACGGCAGGGGACGCACCAGCTGGCCCAAAAGTCAATTAGAACATATTTTCCTTTGAAATCATTTAGGGAGACGGTCTTACCTAGGGGGTCAGTCTGTGCAAAAGGAAGTGCCGTACGACCTATACCAGTGAGTTTGTCTGTCTTAATACTATGTTCGATGCTCTTCACTGGTTCATTGTTCTTGGCCTGTGGGCTTAGTTGCTGTAGTATTTGGTCCAGTTCTCCGAGGTTTTCCTGATCCCGAAGGGTAAAGAACATCGGATATACGATAGCTGAACTGTTCTTATGCTTGAGGACAAAATTTCTATCCAATGCCTGTTGCTCTTTATCTTTGCTTCTTATCGCTTCTAGGAGTGTGTCCATCTGTTTTTCATCCTTTTTGCTCTGTGCCACTTCATACTGCTCATAAAGCTCTTTTTGTCCCTGGACCTGAGGTCTGTTTTTGAAAAGATTGTAGTAATCCGCTAGTTTACCTCCCGAATAGGTAGCGTCTTTGAGTTGATCGGTCTTGCTTACGATATGAAGCTTGCCCTTTTCCAGATAGATGAATGCACCGTTGTTCCAGTTATTACGACCTGCTTGTAGTATATAGAAGTTGCCATGGCCGTCAGGAATGTCGAGATCAAACCTAAAGCCTTTGTCGGTCTGCTGTGTAGAATCCCGGTACCCATCACCTAGGGTGGAAAGATAAATTTTATCCTGCGCCGGAAAACCTTCTAGTTTTCCGGTAACGGTGGTATTGGTCTTTTGTGCAAATGCTTGTAAGGCAATCGAAAAAAGTGATAGTAATAGCAGTCTTTTTTTCATGATCATTTTTTGAAAATGTTGCTTTCTTCAAGTAATTAGTTGAAAAACTCCTTCAGTTTGCTGTCTACTTCTTCTTTGGAAGTGGTGTGAACAAGTATTTTGCCTTCTTTGTCTAGAAGTACGTAGCTTGGTAAACTCGGAATGTCGTACTGAGTTGCAATACGCGCAGGAAAGTTTTTGACTGGGAAATCATCGGCAACTTGTAGCCAGGGCATTTTTTCCTGTTCTAATGCT
This sequence comes from Sphingobacterium sp., assembly GCA_031277715.1. Taxonomy (GTDB): domain Bacteria; phylum Bacteroidota; class Bacteroidia; order Sphingobacteriales; family Sphingobacteriaceae; genus Sphingobacterium. Next base: position 18,065 of record JAITLW010000208.1, read on the forward strand.
TTGAACCAGTCTGGCCATTTGCTGTCATTGGTGACTCCCACTATTTCTAAACCTTTATCATGGTATTGGCTATAGACTTCTTTCCAGTGTGGAATCGCTTTTCGACAAGGTGCGCACCAGCTGGCCCAAAAATCTAATAACACATATTTGCCACGAAGTGAGGATAATGAAAATTCACTGCTATCGGGTTTTAATGCTTTAAAATCCGGGGCTATTTTGCCTGGGAGCAGGGCTATTTTACGGGCTACTTTTTCTTGCAGTTCTTTTACATAGCTGGACTCTTTTGCGGGTGACTGAAAAACTAAAAGCCGCTTATCGAGCTCCTGTACGGGCATAGATTCGTTAAAGTTGTGGTAATTGCTCAAGAGGTAGGCCCCCGCTACGAGAGAAGGCTGGGCATTGGTCATGCTGTCTATCCACTGTAATTCCCAGATTTTGTGACCCTCTGAAAATTTCTCCCGTTCGCCATTGATGGCTTCACGTTGCTGATCATCTGTGGCGGCTTGGTACCTCTCGTTCAATTGGGTATAGGTGTTTTTGGCCGCAAGACTTTTAGGATGGTTTTCAAAAGCCTTGTAAGCATCTTGATTTTTGGATCCGGTGACGGTGTAATTGGCTAATATCACTCCTTTGCCTGCTCCGTAGTCACTGTAGTCATAACGCTCGGCTTTGGTGGTATCACCTTCGATATGTATGTCACCTGGTTCCATAAAAAGAGAGGCAGACCAGTTATCAGGTGATATGCTAATGGTCATCATCTCCGGTTGGCTTAGATTACCTTTTAGGGTGAATGTGCCTCCCTGAACCTGCGCACTGTCGATTGTAATGCTTTCTCTGGTCGATGGATCGTTGTATTGTAATTTGACCATGCCATCAGGTATACCGTCGATTTTACCTGTTAGTGTATAAGCGGTCCCAGCTGTCTTAGAAGGGGTGCAGCTTTGGCTCAATAATAGAGTTGCGGCTAGAAGTGTAAGGGCGTATTTCATGTTTCTTTGTTTTAAAGGTTATTCAAAAATTTCGGCAAGTCTCTGTTGTAAGGATTCACCACGAAGGTCTTTGGCAATGATTTTGCCTGTTGGGTCGACCAGTAAGGTGCTTGGGATACCACGTATTCCATAGTAAGTCGATACTTCATTGTCAAATCCCTTGAGCGATGATACCTGTGTCCAGGGCATTGCATCGTCATGGATGGCTTTTTTCCATTTATCGGCATCGTCGTCTAGGGATATGCCAAGTACAGTAAAGTTTTTGTCTTTGTAGTTATTGTAGGCTTTTAATACGTTGGGATTCTCCGCTCTACAGGGACCACACCAACTAGCCCAAAAATCCACTAATACATATTTTCCTTTAAAGTCAGAAAAGCTAACAGGATTTCCTTCCGGATCATTTTGCGTGAATTCCATCATTTGTGAACCCAATGCACTGCGTTTGATGACATCGAGACGTGCTGTCAGTTCCTTGCCTGTGGCTGTAGCGAGAATGTCCTTATCGAGTAATGCATATAGTGGCTGTACCTCTTCATAGCTCCCCATAGCAGAACGTTCTTCGACAAGGCTTAAACTATAGGCGCTTTTAGGATGTGCAGCAATGTATTTTGTCGCACGTTGTCTTCGTTCTGTCCGAATGTTTTCAAGCTCTTGTTCTAACTGTAATTGTTCTTCGTCACTTCCTTTGCCCCATTTCTTATAGAGTGGAGTAGAGCGGTTTTCTAAATCCTGCAACGTCGCTTGATAAGCGTTGGCTTCATCTTGAAATTTACTGCCTGTTACTTTTAGATCATGCAGTGCATCAGCCTGTCCTTTGACTTGAATATTGCCCGACTCGACGAATAATTCGGTATATTGATTCGGAAACATGAAATATATCTTTTGGGGCTCGGGCATAGGAGCTTGCCAGGTAAATTTGTCTTTTTTTATCTGTACGGTATCCGTTACTCGGGTATTGTTTTTAAGATAGCCAATATAGACCTCTGTATTGCCAATTCCTTTTATTGTTCCAGATATCTTTGCCTGTTGTGCGATAGTGAAGGTGCTCCATGATAGAAGCAATGCGCTGAATAAATATTTTTTTGAAGTAATCATGTTTTTGTATAATTAGTACCATTACCAGTCGTATAGAAATGCCGCTGGTAATGGTGAAGTGATTTATATTTTACTGTATCCTGGGTTTTGTTCGCCTATAGCCGGATTTTTTCGGAATTCATTAGCTGGTATAGGTAATATTATTCTGTTGATATCTACAATACTGGGCTTAATCTGCTGTATGGTCGAGAGCGGAAGACGGCATAGTGATGTCCAGTCTTGACCATCTTCAAACGATAGGTTGCGCGCTGTCTCACGGTAGACCTCAAGTATCATAAGGTCACGGGACTGGATTTGGTCGATATGGTCAAAGTTACTCAGGCCAGCGTGCCCAAGCACAGTCTTTAATATGGCTTTGGCATCATTGATATCACCATTGGAACGTAGTATAGCTTCCGCTCTGAGGAGGTATATTTCCGTAAGCCGTAAAGCATAGGAATCCTCCTGTTTGGATCCTCTGTATTTGAGTACAGCATTTTCTTCGTCCTCTTTGATGCCGATCATCCAAGCCTTTCTCGGGTCATTGTTGTCAAACAGACTTTTGAAATAGTCGGTTGTGAGATAGGAGGGGGAGTCTCTGAAATAATAAGCCTCTCTTTTGGTTACCTGATTCGGTTTGGGCATAATACCGAGCATAACCTCTTTACTATCTATGCCTTTACTGCTGAATATATCCTGCACCTGTGCTTCGAGCTGATAGGGAGCATGATCAATGATATCTTTAGTAAGGGTTAGGATTTCCTGATAGTCGGCCGCATCACCACGGAGGATCAGTACCCGGCATTTCATTCCCTTTGCTACCCATTGGTTGGCATAATGTACGGGATTTTCTACACGTGCATTCTCGATTGCAAAGTCGATGTCTGCGAGTATAGATTCGTAGCTCTCGCGAACTGTATTTCTTTTTTTAGAAATATTATTGGTGTTGACAAATTCTGTACGTAGCATAACCCCAAATTGGCTATCAATATCGTAGAACTGAGAAAAATACCGAAGTAGATTATAATGCCCGTATGCCCGCAATAGACGGGATTCTGCAATGATTTCGTTTTTTCTCAATGCGGATATTTTATCTGTTCCTAATGGGTCGAGTTGTTTGATGACCCCATTTGCCGCATTGATTATGGTATAATTGCTTACCCACATGTTTTGTACAGCGTAAGTGTCGCTGGTAATGCGGTTATTCTCTTCAAATTCTTCCGAGCCATAAGGGTATCGTATGTTTCCACCTAATACCGAGGGTGATACCTCGTGATATCTAGACCACTGTATACTAGGGGTGCCGCGGTCATCGCCTCCATCGGCAAAAGTTAGATATACACCATTAAGAGCTACTTCCGCACTTTTTTGATCGATGATAGTATT
>JAITLW010000223.1 GCA_031277715.1 Sphingobacterium sp.
CAAAGGCACTGCTATACTCTCCTTCGTTCATCCGTATCAGAAAGTTTCGTGTGTACGGTCTATTATATGCTCTCAAGATAAGATTACCGTCCTTGCGTAACTTATACGTAAGCTCCGCATCTGTGGTTATTCCTTCTCTAAAAAAGGTAAGGTCATTGGCTTGATAGTTGGTTCGATCCGTAATCCCTCCAGTTAGAATGAGGCGGTCGTTCAATAGCCTTACCGAAGCGGATGCATCATTGAAAGACCGGATGTTTAGATCAAAGAAATTTACATTGAGCGATTGAGAAATAATATTGTTCAGCTGGTTGAATGCAATTTCTGTTCCTGCAGACAGTAAAGTACTATTGACCTCCTTTCCGATTTCACTTGTCGAGTTGGGCGTAAAACTACGTCTCACGATTAGACTTAGTGACTGTTGGTTTACATTATTGATATCACTTAAATAGCTCTGAAGCTGATCTTTTATATAAGGGTTCTGCGGAAAATTAAGGTCGAAAGTAATGTCCGGTTGTTCCAATGTGCCTTTTATCAGCATATCCGCCTGTGCGAGTACCCGTTCATCATCTCCGGTTCTTCCAGCAGCATTGTAAAGTGGTCCGATGGCCGTTCTTTGCTGATATATTGCCGTTAGGTTTATGTTTGCTTCACTCGGGTTACCTGTCCAGCGGATAGTCCCTCCCTCTTTAATGTCAAAGTATTTGTTGATAAAGTCTTGAGCTGTAAAGTGGAATTTACCGGTATTGACCGTATAGTCGCCAAACATTTCGAAATCTCCCAGCGACGTTATCTTCATGCCAATTTCTCCCACCCCATTTCCTTTTAGCGAGCCTGGATTCGTCTGTAGGTTGATTTCAGCGTCCGCTGTTAGACTGAGGTTCATATTCATCGTTATCCCCTTAAACAATGATTTACGCTGTTGTTTTTCGTTTTCTGTGGAGTCTTTGCTGATGAAATAGATAAAATCACTATCGGACACCGTCATAGCGCTATTGAATGGAATGGTGAGTACCGTTCCTTTCTCCGATTTTGCACTGATATCAATGTCAATAGCCGAGGTGTAGCCCTTAAAGCGAAATGACCCTGTAGCATGCGCCGTACCGTAGTATTGATTGTTATCCTTATAGGTCGTATTCAAAATCATAAAGTTCGTTCCATTGACATCGACATCAATATAGGGCGAAGCTAATTTAGAAAGGTTGATGATGCCATTTGCCGTAGCGACTTGATTTTTGCTATCCCGGATTTGTAGATTCTGTAACATAATCGCATTGTTTTCCACCATTGCCATTTGATTGTCTACATAATAACGCGTTTTGAGATAGTTGACCACAAATTGAGTATTGCTAAAACGTCCTACCCCCGTTATTTTCGGGTTTTTGAATGTCCCTTTGATATTAATATCTGCGGTTGATTTGCCCTGTAGATCAGATACCAGGTTTTTGAGAAAGGGCTGAAATAGCATTAAATCCGTTTCATTGAGTTTTCCCGACAGATTCAGCGGTTCATTATCGTTGTAGAAATTGTAGGTTCCCTGAAGATTAACCCCTCTGTTTCGCTCATCCAATAACGCCAGATCAACATTTGCCGTACCGATATTAGGGTCAAAATCTGCCTTTAGATTCAATTGACCGATAGGTAGACCATTATATATAATAGGCGTTGTGGTTATGTTACTTGAAGCAAAAGGCGTTTTGAAGAGCGAAGTTATTTCGACTTCACCACTCAGAAAGCCACTGAGCTCAATGCCTAGTGGACTCGTTATACCACGGAGTGAGGTCAAACTGAATTTATCAAACTGAACATTTATTTTGTCGTTTTCGTTAGATAAAATACCATTCATTTTGATACGTTGCTGTGCTTGGCTTAGGATAAGGTTGGTAATATAAAATTTCCCTTTAGAAACCCGCATTGCAGCATCATCGTTGAGTTGCCAAGATTCCTTATTGATGATAATAGAGGAGGGCTTAAACTTAATATAAGCAGGTGCATTATGTGCAAAATGTATATTCCCGTTTAGGTCTAGATAGTTTATCGCATTCTTTTCAGACATTCGTACGTTGAATAGTAGACTGTCATTTGCTAGCACATTGCGGATGGCGATATTGTTGATATATGTGCTATCACCTAAGCTCATTCGGTCGGCTAGCACATCGAGTGAAAACGCCTTGTCGTCAGCATTCTCTTTAATGGATAGATTGGTCAGTTTGATCCCTTTGTAAAGTACCGATGGGCTGAAAGCGACAAACTGAGCAGTGTATTGTTCTGAGGAGAAAATCGCACTTAGATGCGCCCCGTCATCCAGACTGAGTGAGGGGTCTAATAGTGCCGCTATAGGCGTAAATGATTTGACATGGATGTCTAGGTTAAAGTCTTGCGGATTATAGGGATATGTCTCTATCCCTATAGCTGGAGCATAGCGCATAGCTAACGACTTGAAATAGGGAACTATGGTGTTTAGATCAATAATTCCAGCCATTTTCGCATCCAATATATCCGAGTTTAGCATTAATGAGCGGTCACTTTCAGTTCCTTCAGCCTTAAATTGGAGCGATTTAATGTTGAAATCACCTTTTATAGTGGATAGTCGGATTGCTGCAGCATCCAGGTGTCCCGTCAGTGTGTTTAGGGAGTTTCCAATTAGATTTGTGTTGATATGAGCACCATGTATTGCCACACTATCCTTACTGATAAAGCCGAGTTTATTTAGATCAGCATAATGGATTTCTGCATCGAGGAGATAGCTTGGAGATTCCTGTTTCCAATCAAGAGTAGACTGATAGTCTATCGTCAGGTTGTCGTCCGCTACATCCCCATTTATTTCCAGTGTTTTATCTTTGAGCGAGGCATTGACTGAAATTTGATCGTAGGAATAATCTAATAACTTACTGTTGCTTAGCTTACCCGAAAACTGTAACAGCAGCTCTTCCAGACTTAAACCCTGTCCTTCAAAATCAAGTTCGAATCCCGTATTGCCTATCGTATTAATAGCTAGTAATCTCCCTACATCCAGCTGTTTTGAAGACAGCTTCCCGTTATATTTGAGTTCCTTTTTTAGGTTGATATTACTTTTGGTAATAATATCTCCGACTGCAGTGTTGAAATTGCCATCGACCAAAAAGTCGTTGTATAATCCATCAAACTTACCCTCGAATGTTGTTTGTTGAAATTGGTGTATTTGTTCAGGTAAAACAAATTTCTTTTTATTTGCGAGCTGTGACACGAGCAATTCGACATCTTTCGGAGATGTCTGTAGTTTTGCCAATTGGACTTTAAATAGTGTCTTATCGATATCCGGTAGGCCCTTTATCGAGAGATTGCCTTTTAGTTCAGTATTTTTTCCTGTAGAAAGGTGTACATTTCGGGCATCGATATTGGAGACCGTACCTTTTAGGGAAGCACGATGTACATTGGTTTTAAAAACCACGTAACGCATCGTCGGAGCAAAGTATTCGATATCCTTCGAATCGACGGAGGCATCTTTAAGATTGCTCGTTATTCTTACATCAGTTACGAATTCCGAGAAATCACTGATTTTGTCATATTCAAAGCAGACGTAATCCCGCACGACCGAACGATTGGTCTTCAAGAGTAGGTTTTTAAACTCCATCTTTTTTGCGCCATAGGAAGCCGAGGCATCCAGTTGCTGGATGAATAAACCTGACCTTTCACGGAACGTAAATCCTGAAATATCCGCCGCTATCACCGAGTCAATTTTGATTTTATCCAAAACAGCCGAAAATTCGGTAATATCTAGATTGGCAAAATCTACACCTTTATTATGTCCTTTGAAATTATGGTTGCGTAATTTAAAATGGTTGTTTACAAACGTTGCTTTGTCCAGCTGGAAGTCAATCTGCTTCTTTTTCTGTGGTTTCGTGCTTTTTTTTGGACTCAAGTAATTCGCTATGGAAGAAAAATTTGAACTGTCTTTGTTCAGTTCAATATTCACAAACCCTTCCTTGAGGGTCAATTCCTCTACGACTATCTTATTGTTGAAGATTTGTGTTAGCGATATACTGGCCGAAAGCTCATTTGCGGCGACTAGTGGTACACCATGACTGTCCTTGACATCAAACCCTTTTATAGTGATTGAAGAAAATGGTTTAAAATATACATAGTCTATTGTAATGTCACTGTTCAGCTCGTTTGATAGGTAAGTTGCCACCTTCTTTGAGACATAGGTCTGTACAGACTGAAATTGAAGGGATAAAACAGCAAGAACAACTAGCAAAAGGATACTAGCGAGAGTTATTAGCGTTATTTTTAGTATTTTTTTGATACTTTTGTATTTTAAAATTACTTCCTCAAATGGCAATTATCCTCGGAATAGAATCTTCTTGTGATGAAACTTCAGCCTCCATCTGTATAGACGGTGAAATTAAGTCAAATATTATTGCGGGTCAAGCAATTCATGCGAAATATGGCGGTGTAGTTCCAGAATTAGCATCGAGGGTACATCAGCAAAATATAATACCGACCGTAGACCAAGCGATAATACAGGCCAAAGTTACGAAAAATGAAATAGATGCGGTTGCTTTTACGAGAGGACCAGGGTTATTGGGCTCGTTATTGGTTGGTACCTCTTTTGCGAAGTCCTTTGCTCTTGCACGTAAGATTCCTCTGATTGAAGTCAACCATATGCAGGCACATATTCTGGCTCATTTTATTGATAATCCACGTCCTTCATTTCCTTTTTTATGTTTGACTGTTTCGGGTGGTCATACGCAGATTGTATTGGTCAAGGATTATTTTGATATGGAGCTGATCGGACAGACATTGGACGATGCCGCAGGGGAGGCTTTCGACAAGACCGCGAAGATATTGAACCTGCCTTATCCAGGAGGGCCATTGATTGACAAGTATGCACAATTGGGCGATCCAAAAGCATTTAGTCTTCCCGAGCCTCAGATCCCGGGGCTGGATTTTAGTTTTTCCGGACTTAAGACCGCTATACTCTATTTAGTACAGCGTAAAGTGGCTGAAAACCCTTCATTTTTGGAAGAATATAGAGATGACGTATGTGCGTCTGTACAGGGACGTATTGTGTCCATTTTGCTGAATAAGCTCAAGAAAGCGGCGAAACAGACCGGAGTGAAGGATATTGCAATAGCTGGTGGCGTATCTGCCAATTCAGGATTACGGACAGAGCTATTGGCAATGGGCGAGCGTTATAAATGGAATGTATTCATCCCCAAATTTGAATACTGTACAGATAACGCAGCGATGATTGCCATCGCTGGTTATCATAAGTATCTTAAGAAAGATTTTGTAGGGCAAGACATCGGACCGTTGGCCCGCATGCCCATTGGATAATCTATCGTTAAGGGTTAAATACCAAAAGAATAAATAGCACGAATAGGACAATATGCATCACACCCAGAATAGGGGAGGTGCGTTTGCCTAAGAAACTCATCAGACTCAGTAGGAGTGTTATAACGAATAATATCGTCTCTGTTGCGGTAAGTCCTAATGCAACAGTCTTACCTGTTATTAAACCGATGATAAGTACAGACGGGATCGTAAGTCCTACTGTCGAGACAAAAGCCCCGTGACAAAGATTGATCGCCCGTTGAAACTCATTGTTCAGAGCTGCTTTTACCGCTGTCATCGACTCTGGGGTAAATACGATAATCGCAATTAAAATACCGCCCAAGAGTGGAGGAAGATTGGTCGTTTTGATTCCATAATCTACCACACTGGCCATATGATGGGATAGCAACACTATAGGTAGTATTATCGTGATGAGCAAAATACTGCGTATTATGATCTCCCTTTTATCTACATTCCCGCCATTACTTTCCTCTTCATTAGCGCTTAGGTTTCGGTCTTTATAGCGGATTTCCATCTGTCCCTGCCACGGTTGCAGATAAAGGTGTCTATAACCTTTCATCTGGTAGGCAAGAAAGAACGTATACAGTATGATGATAAGACTGGATATGCCGATCGCCTGTACATTGGAGAAAATGCCGTTTCCAGCACCTTGGATAAAGTTTGGTAGTAGCATCGATACCCCAGACAGCATGATGATCATGGATAGATAGGTCATGGTACCTTGCGCATTGTACTCCTGTTCCCCATACTTCAACCCACCGAATAGTAGACATATCCCAACGACGAGATTCATAATGATCATCATTACCGAAAAAATAGAATCTTTGGCGATTTCTGCAGACTCACCGGGACCTAACATTACCGCCGAAATGAGGATAACCTCTATAGAGACAATAGATAGCGTTAGTATCAGCGTACCGTAGGGCTCACCTAGTTTGTGGGCCAATTCATCAGCTTCTTTGACCACTCCAAATGAAGAGTATATAATCGTGCTTAGTAGTACGACAAATAATACCGTTCCACTTGTTGGGCTTAGCGCTTGATTGAAAGTATGTCCGAAAAGACTAAATATTAAGACGACGAGCCAAATGATAACCAAT
>JAITLW010000230.1 GCA_031277715.1 Sphingobacterium sp.
TATGGACTGCATAAAGGGCAGAATTACTCTATAATCAACTAGGGTTACTATGGATTTAATCTGGGGATAACAGAGCTTTTATAGTGGCCTACCTCTATGAACCCTCTACAAACCCTCTATTATATCATGAGATACTCCCTATAAAATATAAAACAGATACGAAGCTGTAAAGAAACAATACTATACATACACTATTGCCAGCCCCCACCTAGAGATCTATACAAGGTCACACATGCGTTCAATTGTCTTTGCTTCAACTCTACTAAATCTAATTCACTCTTTAAAGCATTACTCTGCGCCGTAATTACCTCCAAATAGGTAGCATACCCACTTTTAAATAATAAGGAGGCATTTTTCACAGCAAGTTCTGAGTTTGAAACTCGCTCTTCCGCTAAGTTTAACTGTTCTTTCTGCTTTTCTACAGTTATGATTGTATTCGAAACTTCTCCAACAGCCTCCATAACCCGGCGCTGAAAATCCAGTTCCACCTTCTCCCGCTCTATTTTTGCTACCTCATACTGATTCTTTAATTTTTTATTCCGGAATACAGGAGCTGTTACTCCACCTGCTATTCCCCCAAGCAATGCACCGGGGATATTAAACCAATTTTTTGCTAACATGGCATTTACTCCAAAAACTCCACTTAAACTTATACTTGGATATCGCATAATCTGCGCTATGTTCATTTGAGCATTCGCCGCAACTAGAGCATACTCGGCCTGTTTGATGTCCGGCCGATTACGGATAATATCCAACGGGCTCCCCAAAGAGATTTCTTGATCAAAGTTGATAAGACTATCATTTAATGTATTATTTCTATTCACCGCAGCAGGCATATCTCCGACCAGCATTCTCAACGAATTTTCTTGAATTGTAATTTCCTTTTCTAAATCTGGGATCAGCGAAGCCGCAACCAATCGTTGTGACTCGGTCTGTTGGATGGCCAATGCTGTGATTTCACCTGCGTCAAACTGCAATTTTATCATGCGCAGCGTACTGTCATTCAATTGCAGATTCCTTTTAGCGACTTCAATCTGTGCATCCAACATCAATAGATTAAAATAGCCGGTCGCAATATCCGCAATGAGTTTCGTCTGAATTGCTGTTTTCGCTTCTTTCGTATCCAACCAACTTGCTTTCAAAACATCTCCGTCTTGCCCTATCTTACCCCAAATATCCAACTCCCAACTAAACTCTAGCCCTGTAGCGTACTGTGATTGATATTTCGCCATAGATTCTGGTGCCTTTTTCCCTTTTTGTTCATACCATTTGGATGAGGCTGAGCCATAAAAATCTTTTGAGCGATACTGCTGATTCACCGTCGCAATGTTAGCGTCTACAGTAGGCAAATAGTTTAACTTATTTATCCTTAGATTCCGATTCGCTATTTCTATATTTTTTAACGCAATCCGTATGTCATAATTGTGGGAAAGGCCACTATCAATCAAAGTAATCAGATTACTATCATTAAAGAAGTTCCTCCACTCAATTTGACTTAGTGAAGAATCTCCTTCATCTGTAATCCAGGCGGAGCGGAACGAATCCGGCGTATTCAAATTGGGTTGTTTATATTTTTCTCCGACTTTGCACCCTGTCAGAAAAAAAACACCCGTAAATAGATATAAAATTGTTTTTATCGACATATTATTCATAATTAATCCTCCTCCGACTTAAATTTCAATTTGACTCGTTCATCTAGTGTTTTAAAAACAACAAAGAGTACCGGGATAATAAAAATACCAAAAGCGACCCCAGCAAGCATACCACCTGCAGCACTAAAACTAATAGAATGGTTACCAATAGCTGATGGTCCAACGGACCACATAAGGGGCACCAAACCTGCCACAAATGCCAAAGAGGTCATCAAGATCGGTCTCAATCTCAACTTTGCTCCCTCTATAGCAGCATTGTATACACTCATTCCTTTATCCCGCTGCTGAACAGCAAACTCGACAATAAGAATTGCATTTTTTGCTAACAAGCCTATCAACATAATGAGCCCAACCTGCACGTAAATATTATTTTCTAAACCAGCCATTAAAACTGTAGCGAAAACACCGACTAATCCAACAGGAACAGAAAGCAACACCGCCCATGGTAAAATATAACTTTCATATTGTGCAGCTAACAAGAAATAAATAAACAAAATACTCAAACCGAAGATCAGTACAGTCTGCGACCCCGACTTACTCTCTTCGTAAGACATTCCGGTCCATTCATATCCAAAATTACCCGGCAATTGTTGAACCGCCAATTTTTCTATTGCCTGCATCACATCTCCTGTACTATAACCTGATGAAGGATTAATATTTACTGTAATGGCATTGTAGAGATTATATCGTGCTATAGTCTCTGGCCCGACTACTTTATTGAGTGTCATTAATGTGCCCACAGGCACCATTTTCCCTTCCTTATTGCGGACAAAAATGGAGTTTAACGATTCTGGATCTGTACGATGCTCAAAATCCGATTGCATATATACCCGGTAGGTACGTCCAAAGCGATTGAAATCTCCTGCACTCACTCGTGCAAAGTACATCCGAATTGTGTTCATCATTTCTTTAATGTCAACTCCCATACTTTTTGCCTTCACCACATCAATATCTGCTTCGTACTGCGGGAAATTGGATTTAAATGAGGTGTAGGCATTATCCACCTCTTTCAACGCATTTATTTTATTAATGAAGGAATCCGCAACAATATCAAAATCTCGAATATCTCCTCCCAACCTGTCTTGGAGAACTAACTCTACTCCAGCAAAATCACCAAACCCTTGTACTGTTGGCCTCGGAAAGACTTTAAATGTCGCTTCATTAATGACTGACAAATCTTTGCGGACCGTATCCATAAATGCATTTATATTTTTAATTTTTTTTCGTTCTGCATGAGGTTTCACATTAATATACCCAGCTGCAAACGCAGGGCTTGTCCCTCCCCCCAAAACATTAAAACCAGAAACAGTGGTCATACCGGCAATATCTTCGCGCTTTTGTAGAATACTATCTGCCTGACGCAAAACGGCAGTAGTTCTCGACAAAGAGGCTCCAGGAGGCATTGCCAAAGAATATGTAACGAAACTATCATCCTCAGTAGGGATAAAACTCTTTGGTGTATAAAACAAGAATAGAACACCTATGACAGTAACTAGCAATAATCCACCAAATGCAATTTTCTTATGCCCTATCAAATATTTTACCCCAACAATATATTTGTCTGTGAATCTATCAAAAGATGCATTGAAGGCGTTAAAGAATCGTTGCTTATATTTTTGTACTTTACCCAAATCTTGCTCCGCTTCAATGTCCTGGGGATGGATCGGCTTTAAAAGCAATGCGCACAACGCAGGTGACAAGGTCAACGCATTGAATGCAGAAATCAAAATAGCAGTAGCAAGGGTATAAGCAAACTGTCTGTAAAAAATACCAACAGGTCCTTCCATAAATCCTACGGGTAAAAATACTGCGGCCATCACCATTGTTATAGACAATATAGCTCCTGTAATTTCGGACATCGTCTGCACTGTAGCATCTTTTGCCCGCATTCCTGTCTCATGCATTTTTTGATGAATGGCTTCCACTACGACAATCGCATCATCGACAACAATACCAATAGCCAGCACGAGGGCAAACATCGTTAGTACATTAAGCGAAAAACCAAACAGACTAAGGAAAAAGAAAGTTCCTATCAAAGAAACAGGAATCGCAATCGCAGGTATCAAAGTAGATCGGAAATCCTGTAGGAAAATAAAAACGATGATAAAAACTAAAATAAAAGCTTCAAACAAGGTAGTTTTCACTTGATTAATCGACTGATCAATCTGATCTCTCACGCTATAGGAGATTTCATAATGAATCCCTTCTGGAAAAGATTTTGACAATTCCTCAAGCACTTTCCGAACCTCTATATCAATCTGATGCGCATTGGAACCACTCGTTTGTGTGATATTCAAAGTCAGACCTGGATTACCATCGACTTTATTATCACTTCCTAAATTGGTCGCTCCAAATTCTATGCGTGCAATATCTTTGAGGTAAAGTATAGACCCATCTTTATTCGTTTTGATGACCATGTTTTCAAATTCTTCTGGCTTACTGAACCTTCCTTTATGTTTGATCACCGTCTCAAAGACCTCATCTGAGGTCTCTCCAAATTTACCTGGAGCAATCTCAAAGTTCTGATCATTCAAAGCCTTAGTAACATCCTGCGGGATAATATCATAAAGTGCTAGCTTTTCTGGATTCAGCCATACACGCATAGAATAATCTCGCGCTCCCAATCGAGAGACTTGAGCTACACCGTCCACACGTAGTAGAGGTCGTATCATATTAATCTGCGAGAAAGCTTGTAGAAATGTCTCATCGTATACAGAATCCTGATGATCCGAGAAGATATTTATAGTCATAATAGCACCACTTTGCCGCGGTTGCACTGTAATTCCGTTTTCATTGACTTCTGCAGGTATAGCACTAATGGCTTTTGAAATTCGTGTCTGTACATTTACCGAAGCGATATCGGGATTAGTTCCTGTTTTAAAGAACACCTGTACAGAACCTGAACCTGAGTTTGTAGCAGACGATTTGATATAAGTCATATCTTCTACCCCATTAATGGCTTCTTCAATAGGCAGCAAGACACTCTCCGCAACGGTCTCCGAGTTCGCTCCTGGATAGCTCAATGAAACAACAACACTTGGTGGAGCTATTTCAGGAAACCGGGTGATCGGTAGGGTCTTCAGTCCCACCAGTCCTAAAATCACTAAGATTAGGGACATCACGGTAGCTAATACAGGTTTGTTTATGAAGGTTTTTAACATACTGTTTGGATTTAAGGAGCAATAGTTTTCAAGCGCCATCAGTTAAGACGGCGCGAGAAACTTTGCTACATTGAAAATTATTGTTGAATTGGGGTTACTGTAGATCCTTCAGTAATCTTATCCAAGCCGGTCAGTAAGACACGTTCGCCTACGGTAAGACCGTCCGCGATGATATAATTATCTTTACTCTTGCCACCTATCGTAACAACACGGCGGCGCACTTTGTCTTCCTTGTCCAACACATAGACAAAAGTTTTGTCTTGTAATTCACTGGTTGCTATTTGTGGAATCTGAATTACATTTTTCTTTACTTCGGATATTTTTAAAGTTCCCGTACTTCCACTTCGCAACATATTGTCTGTATTCGGAAAAGAAGCTCTTAATGAAATTGCCCCAGTCGTACGATCTACCTGCCCATTGATTGCGTCAACAGCTCCTTTGTTCGTGTATTCTTCACCATCCGCCAAAATCAAGACAGCGTCAGGAAAGCTTAGCGCATTCCTGCTTTTTGGAATTCCATTGATACTATCCTCTTTGACTTTTAATTTTGAGAAGTATAAAAAATCAGACTCATTCATAGAAAAATACACGTATACATCCTGTACATCGGACAATACAGTCAATGGCTCCTTATCCCCTTTACCAACAAGATTACCTATTCGCTTCGGAATACGACCAATATATCCACTAACTGGCGCTGTAATTATAGTAAAACCTTGATTAATTTCGGCACTACGAACTGCAGCTGTAGCCTGGTCTAAAGAAGCTTTAGCAACATCATAATCGGATTGAGCTGACCGCAGGCGAACCTCAGAAATAACATCGTTGTCGACCAAGGGCTTCAATCGCTCTATCTCTAAACGTGCATTCTTTAACTTTGCTTTGGCAACATTCTGATTAGCGACACTATTATTCAACAATTCTTGGTAAGCCGATGCATCTACCTTAAATAGCTTCTGTCCCTTTTCGACAAAGGACCCCTCATCTACATAGATTTCTTGTAAAAGCCCCTCTACCTGAGGTCTTACCTCTACGTTTACCTTCCCCTCGATAGTCCCCAAATACGTCTTGATTGTCGTTGCATCACTCGCACTGACAGTATATACAGGGAGTGCCAAGGGCTTGGCTGTAACTTCATTCTCTTCGGACTTACCGATAAAACAACCGTAAAATGTAGCAACGACTAAAGCTGTCATTGAAACAATTGAAATATAAAAACTCACTTTCCTTTTTCTCATATTACTTAACTAGATTTTAGCAAATTAATAAAACGTAACTGATCTGTTACACTCAAGAACGCAAAAACAGTGCAAGTTTGGGCCTTTCCTTGTTTCTTTTAACAGTCTTTAACAGAATAAAAAGACCTATTATGAGGCTAAAAGGCAAAAAAAAGACTCTCCAAAACTGGAGAGCCCTTTCATTTTCAAAGCCTTAAGCTACTATTTCCAACCTCCACCTAGGGCCTTGTACAACACAACTTGGTTTAGCATCTTTTCCTTCAATACATCCACCTGTGCCTCCTGTGCGCCTATAACATCTTTCTGTGCCGTTACGATATCCAAATAATTGACTCGTCCTGCAATAAAGAGCTCTTCAGCCGCAATGATAGCAGATTCTAAAGCTTCCACCTGATTATGAACTAACACTTCACGTTCTGCGATAGCACCTTGTGTATGCAGTGCTAAAGAAATTTCATTCACGGCATTCAAAATCACTTTTTCATACTCCAAAAATGCAATCCCATAATTTGCTTTCATGACCTCATACTGCGACTTCAATTCCCGTTGTCTGAAAATTGGTACTGTGACACTACCTAAAACTCCATAAGCAACAGACTTGTCCAAATTGAAAAGTTGGTCTATACTAAAAGTCTGTAATCCAAAATAGGGACTGATTGCAACAGAAGGAAGAAAGGAGAGCCTAGCAACTTCCAAGTCGCTATAATTACCCTGCAATTCCAATGCTGCCCTTCGGATATCGATACGGTTGTTAAAAAGTAAATCAATGTTACCAACATGGAGTTCTTGGAATATCTCATGATTTGGGACATGTTCTTTTGTCCTCGCAATAGGCTGATACACTCTTCCTAAAAGTTGGTTTACCTGGTGTTCGTATCCGACTATTTCTTGCATAGCCAAAGCCCTGCGTCCCTTAGATTCAGCTAGAATAGATTTAAACTGTTGTACACCTAATTCGTCTGCCCGGCCAGCCTCTTTCTGTGCTTCAATAATACTTAGAGCTCGTTCATGCAATAGTATATTCTGCTCATATACCTTTACTTTCTGATCCAACGCAATCAGTTCAAAGTATGCTGCGGCAACGCTACTAATGAGTTCGGTTTGTAATAACCTCTTAGTTTCGCTTTCTGCTAACAACCCCATAAAAGCTGCTTCTCTTCTATTTCGCAATTTTCCCCAAAGATCTATTTCCCACGATGAACGCACACCAACGAAATAGTCTGGAATAAATGGCTCGGGTAGTTTTTCGTCTGACGTCAAATTATCCGAAAAATTAGAATCGTAATTGCCAATACCAGATTCAGTATAGTGGCCATATTTCCGAAGTCCAGCCTCTACCGCTGCATCCAACGTTGGCAACAATGCAGCCTTACGTTGCCTAAAATTAGCTTGCGCCACCTCAATACGATGGATAGCTTGCTTGAGGTCTCTATTATTTACTAAAACAGTATCAATAAGGCCTTTTAAATAAGGATCAGAAAACACCTGCTGCCAAGGAATATCTCCTAAGGAAATACTGTCTGCCAATACCGTTTGAGCATTGACTTTTACATCTTGACTTAACTCAGATTTTGCGACCTTCTTAGGAACAGTACAAGAAGACACCAACAACAGAGCTGCTAACACAGCTACTACCTGACCTGTTTTTTTAGGCTTACTACGCTTGGAAAACAAAACCACTAACCCTGGAATTACAATAACTCCCAAAATGGTTCCAATTACCATCCCTCCCACTGAAGCCGTACCAATAGTCCTGTTACCAACGGCACCTGCTCCATTTGCCAACATCAATGGAATAAGTCCTGCTGCAAATGCAAAAGAAGTCATTAAGATTGGACGTAATCTCGCTACTGCTCCTTCTACGGAAGCTGTAAAAATATCCATCCCCTGCTTGTACTTCAAGTTGGCATATTCCACAATTAGGATGGCATTTTTACCTAACAATCCAATAAGCATTACTAATGCGACCTGCGCATAAATATTATTTTCAAGACCAAAGATTTTCAAGAAGATGAAGGCTCCAAAGATTCCGGCCGGTAAACATAAAATGACGGGCAATGGAAGCAGGAAGCTCTCATACTGCGCTGCCAAGAGCAAATACACAAATACAAGACAGAGTAAGAAGATATATCCGGCCTGGTTACCTGATATCTTTTGCTCTCTTGTCATTCCCGACCATTCGATTTCGTATCCCTGCGGGAGATTCTCCGCAATACGCTCTACCGCTTCTATAGCCTGTCCAGAACTAAAGCCTGCAGCAGCTTGACCTGTAATCATCGCAGAACTAAACATATTATATCGTGTAATCTGCTCTGGTCCATATACGCGCTTCATAGTCATAAATGAGGAATAAGGAACCATCTCTCCTTCTGCAGTCTTTACATATAGCGCCAAAACATCTTCTGGTTTTTGACGAGAAAATGCATCAGACTGAACCATCACTTTATACATCTGTCCATAACGGATAAAATTGGTAGCGTACTGACTACCTAAAAGGGTCTGTAGGGTATTCATCGAATTCTCGACAGAAATGCCCTTTTTAGCTGCTAAATCATAATCGATTTCAAGCATGTACTGTGGAAAATTAACATCAAAAGTAGTACTGGTGCTCTCTATTACATCGTCGTTGTTCAACTCTTTAATAAAATCATTTAATACAATACTCGTTTTTGATAAATCTTCATTACCACTTTTATCTAACAAACGCAGCTCAAATCCGGAAGAGTTACCGAATCCTGGGACTGTTGGCGGTGGAAAAAACTCTATTGTTGCATCTGCGATATGGCTAGTTTTCTCTCTAAGAATCGTCATCACATCGTCCACACTTTCATCACGTTGATCCCACGCCTTCAAGTTAATCATCCCCATACCATAGGATGCTCCCGACACCTCGGTCACAATACTATATCCGGCTAATGTGGATACAGTCTCTACAATATCCAACTCTCGAGCAATCATATCTACCTCATCAAGAACCTTTTCGGTACGGTCTACAGTAGCGCCAGGAGGAGTAGTTACAGCAACATAAATCATCCCCTGATCTTCTGTTGGAATAAATCCAGTAGGTAGAATCGCAGCAGAGCCCCAAGTAAGTACAAACATCAAGGCTAGCGCCCCCAACGTAACGACCCTCCGTCCTGCTATACGTGTCAATAAATTTTTATAACCTCCCCCTATTCGATCGTATGCAGCATTAAAACCTTTGAAAAAACGAGCCAGCAAACCGTTGCTTTCCTTTTTATCATGAGGTGATTTCAGAATCAAGGCACACAACGCTGGTGTAAGTGTGAGGGCATTAATTCCGGATATAACAATAGACGCGGCCAATGTCAGTGAAAACTGTCGATAGAAAATACCTACCGGTCCTGAAAGAAAAGCAACAGGTATAAATACCGCAGACATGACCAGCGTAATCGCAATTACTGCACTACCAACTTCCTTCATCGCCGCAATGGTTGCTTCCAGCGGAGGAAGATGTTCATCCTCCATCTTGGCATACACAGCCTCGACCACGACAATACCATTATCGACGACAATACCGATGGCTAGCACTAACGCAAACAATGTCAAAAGGTTGATAGAGAATCCCATCATCTGCATAAAAAACAAGGCTCCAATCAAACTAACAGGAACTGCAAGAATAGGTATTACGGTTGCCCTAAAATCTTGAAGGAAGATAAACACAACCAGAAACACGAGAATAAAAGCTTCCAATAGGGTGATAAGAACGCTAGATATCGAAGCATTCAGGAATCTCGACACATCATATCCCATGGTATACGTCATCCCTGGGGGAAAGGTTGCTCCTTTGAGCTCTTCCATTCTGTCTTTTACACTCTGAATTACGTCCTGGGCATTCGAACCAGGCAACTGCTTTAACATGATCGAGGCAGAAGGTCTACCATCTGTCTTAGATACCATTTCGTAATCTAAGGACCCAAATTCAACATCAGCAATATCCTTGATACGGATTATCGA
>JAITLW010000254.1 GCA_031277715.1 Sphingobacterium sp.
TCTTACTTTTGAATCAATAATAGTAAACAATGAGTACAACTGTATCGCAATTGGATAAGGTTAAAGACGGACCATGGAACGGTGGTAGGTCACCTTGGAACTTAGAGTATGGAAAGATCATGATGTGGTTTTTCTTGGTGTCGGATGCCTTTACATTTTCAGCATTCCTAATTTATTATGGTGCTCAAAAATTTGCGCAACCTACTTGGATTGATGCGGATAAGGTTTTCCAATCTATCCCAGGAATTGCTGATTCTGGCCAGCCTTTGGTCTTTGTTGGTATCATGACCTTTATCTTGATTATGTCTTCAGTTACTATGGTATTAGCTGTAGAGGCTGGACATCGGAATTCTAAGCACGAGGTCGTGAAATGGATGTTATGGACTATTTTAGGCGGTTTGATGTTTGTCGGCTGTCAGGCATTAGAATGGTCACACTTACATCACCAAGGATTTTGGTTCGGAAGAAACCCTGCTACAGGTATGACTGATCCCGCGATGATTGCAGAGACATTGAGACCTTATTTTACCAATGATATCTCTTATACAGCGGCATTGCAATTTGCAAACTTGTTCTTTACAATCACAGGTTTCCACGGATTTCACGTATCCATCGGTATCTTGTTGAATATTATCATTCTTTGTATGACGTTAAATAACACGTTCGAAAGAAGAGGTACTTATTTGATGGTAGAGAAAGTAGGTCTTTATTGGCACTTTGTAGATTTAGTGTGGGTATTCGTATTTACATTCTTCTACTTAATCTAATTATACACTTAGCAATTTATCTAAAGAAATGGCAAACCACGAAAATATAGGTGCACACGGCGAACACGGGCACGAAGAAGGAATGGATAAAAAGCGTATTTGGTCAGTATTTTTCGTTTTACTGGCACTTACAGCATTAGAGTTCCTAATTGCATTGGGATTCGTTCACCACTGGGGAATATTGCAAAAAGGAGCGTTAGTTAATACTATTTATATCGTATTGACATTAGTGAAAGCGTACTATATCGTTGCATTTTTTATGCACTTGAAATTTGAGAAGTCAGGTTTCATCGTTACGACGAGTATCGTTTTCCTTTTTATCATTTATTTTATTATTTTGATTTTAGTTGAAGGAAACTACCTGTTAACACACTTTCAGGAGCATCCAGTTTTCCCAAATAAGTAATAATGCAAAATAAAACGAGAAGAAAGAATATTTCGACTTTCATAATCCTGGCTATAGTACTACTAGTGCCAGGATTTTTGTATATAGCCCTTAATAAAATTGGCTCTAATACCTATCTAAAGCTACCCGTATACGGCGAGAAGCACTTGTCGGGCAAGATGAACCGTAAGATGGGACGCGAGATCCCTGATACCGTTTTTCATCAGATTAAGCCACTGGAGCTACTGAATAGTTCAGGCGATTCCGTACACTTCTTGGGTACAGATTCGCTGATTTCTGTTGTGCATGCATTTTATGCCTCGGATAAGGGGCTATCAGCTACGCTATTGGAGAACTTACGCCCAGTAGTCGAACGTTTCAAAAATAATCACAAAGTCAAGTTCTATTCCATCTCTATTGATTCTGCGGACAAGATTGTAAATTTGGAAACATTAAGCAATAGCTATAGGAAGGGATTGGAGACACATTGGGAAATGCTGTTGGGCGGTGATGCTATACTGCCTTACATACGCGAACAGCTATTGAGCGATGCATTACAGGATCCGGCAGATCCAAGTAAATTTACAATCAGTAGTCAGTATATTTTAATTGACTCACAAAGGAGGATACGAGGGTTTTACGATATCAATCTGAAGACAAATATCGAGAGACTGGAAGATGAAATTAAGGTGCAGCTTGTTGAAGAGGCAAGGAACAATCCATTAAAAGTAGAAAAGAAGTAGTTTTATGGCAATTACAGAAGAAGAAAAGAAATTTAAAGGTTGGATTTGGACCCTATCGGTTGTTATTCCTTTGGCAGTAGCAGTATTGTTTGGTGTGAACCTTCCTAAGCTGGGCTATGATGTACAACCTTTGTCCTTTCTGCCTCCGATTTATGCTACGATCAACGGTCTTACAGCCATATTATTGGTGTGGGCCGTATCTGCTGTAAAACGAGGTAATTTTAAACTACATGAGAATTTGATAAAGGTGTGCATGCTGTGCTCGTCTTTATTTTTGCTTATGTACGTGGCTTATCATATGACCTCGGTGTCCACTTCCTATGGAGGCGAAGGTGCTATCCGATATGTGTACTTTTTTATCTTGATTACGCATATCGTTCTCTCTATCGTGATTATCCCATTTGTGCTTTTCACGTTCGTAAGAGGGATAGCAGGAGCTTACGAGCGACACAAGCGTTTAGCCCGCATTACCTATCCGATGTGGTTGTACGTGGCTGTAACGGGTGTTGTTGTCTACCTTATGATATCGCCGTATTACGCGCATTAGAAAGTGACGACGGTGAGGTAAATGTGAGGGAGGCGAAGATGGTGAGGATAGTGACGGTGGTTATATAGTTTTACGGTTTCCTATCTCAATACTAAATACTAAAAGAATGAATAGAGTTTGGATATATCAGGCGGATAGATTGCTTTCCGGAGAGCAGGTACAAGTTGTAGAAACGGCGCTTGCTGATTTTGTTTCATCGTGGACAGCTCATGGCTCTGCGTTAGCAGGGAAGGGGATTGTGAAGGATAATCTTTTTGTGATTTTGGAGGTTGATGAAGAACAGGCTGGAGTTACGGGATGTTCAATCGATAAATCTGTCCATTTTTTAAAAGGACTGGGCGAACGATTAGGAGTCGATTTTTTCGACCGTATGAAGGTCTCTTTTATAGATGATAAGGGAGCTGTTAATCTGGTCGGTAGAGGAGAATTTGAATCTCTTGTTGAAAACGGTACTGTGCATGCAGACACGTTGGTCTTTAATAATTTAGTACAGAATTCAACAGATTTTGGGTCGAAATGGGTAATCCCTTTTAGAGACAGTTGGCACAGTAAGGTTTTTTAGCAGGAATAGTGGGCTTCTAAGCTTATTGCTTTGTTAAAGGTATAAAATAAAAGGGCTTCTATATATGATAGAAGCCCTTTTACTATTATAATGCTGTTCGTGGAGATGCTGAACGAATCTCTTCACTAGCTTCATCTTCATATTGCTTGAAGTTGTTGACAAAAAGCTGCGCAAGCGCTAATGCCTGTTGATCATATGCTTCAGGATCTGACCATGTTGTCCGAGGGTTTAAGACCTCTGCTGGAACACCTGGGCAGGATTGTGGTTTTAAAAGACCAAATACAACATGCGGAACATATTCTACATTGTCTAGATCACCACGCATAGCCGCATTTATCATAGCACGCGTATACTTTAAGTTCATACGTTTACCTACGCCGTATTTACCACCGGTCCAGCCTGTATTAATCAACCATACATTTACGTCCGGGTTCTTCTCCAATTTCTCACCTAACAACTCTGCGTATTTTGTAGGGTGTAAAGGCAAGAATACGCGACCGAAACATGCCGAAAAAGTCGTTTGTGGTTCTGTAATACCGACTTCTGTACCTGCTACTTTTGCTGTATACCCTGATATGAAGTGATACATAGCCTGCGCTTTGGTTAATTTCGATATTGGAGGAAGTATACCAAAAGCATCACAAGTCAAGAAGAATATATTTTTAGGTTTACCACCTAAAGAAGGCTCTTTTGCATTGGGAATGTAATCAATAGGATAAGCTGCACGCGTGTTTTCTGTGATACTTGCGTCTGCAAAGTCTACCACATTACTGTCCTTGAAAAAAGAAATATTTTCCAATAATGTACCTGGCTTAATCGCTGCATAGATTTCAGGTTCTTTTTCTGCGCTCAAGTCGATACACTTTGCGTAGCATCCTCCTTCAAAGTTGAAGACAGATCCGTCGGCCCAGCCGTGCTCATCATCTCCGATAAGTGACCTGTTCGCATCCGCAGAAAGCGTAGTCTTACCTGTTCCGCTCAAGCCGAAAAACAAAGAGACGTCGCCATCCTTGCCTTCATTGGCCGAACAGTGCATCGGAAGGACGTTGTACTGATGTGGAAGTATAAAGTTGAGTACAGAGAAAATTCCTTTTTTCATCTCACCGGTGTAGGCTGTGCCTCCGATTAGAATGACCTTTTCCGTGAAATTAACAATCGTAAAATTTGCCGATCTAGTTCCATCGACGGCTGGGTCTGCCTCAAATTCAGGGATTTGAAGGATAACCCACTCTTTTTCGAATGCTGTTAACTCATTTTCTGCAGGCCTAATGAAAAGATTACTACAGAATAGATTAGCCCATGGTAAAGTGTTGATTACAGTGACGTGTAATCTGTAGTCAGGATCTGCTCCCGCATAACAATTTCTTACCCAGACCTCTTTGCCTGCTAAATAAGAGCGCATTTTTTGATATAAATTATCAAATACCTCTTTTGTAATAGCGATATTAATGTCGCCCCAATCCACACTGTTTTCGGTAAGGTTGTCTTTAACCACAAATTTGTCTTTTGGTGATCTACCTGTAAATTTACCAGTATTCACACAAAGAGCACCTTTGTCATTTAATGTGCCTTGTCCTAGCTCTAGGGTTTGAGCTGTAAGCTTTTCGTTGCTTAAGTTCCAGTGTATTGTTCCTGCATTTAACCCAATTGAATTCAAATCGAATGAAGAACTTTTTGTCCCAAATTCACGTAGCTCCATTATTACCATAATTTTGTTTTACGAAGCTAAGGTAGGGACAATAGCAAAATGAAAATAAACAAAGTTTATTTTTGCAAAAAATCCTTGTATTCTGGGTTATCAATCACTTATTTGACCTTTTTATAAACAAATCTTGTTTATTTAATGATGAATAAACCTAACTTTTGAAATTTTCTAAATCCAATTCTATCCATTGCCAGGTGGTGATGATCGATTTTGGGCAAAATATGTTAATTGTAATTATCTTTTATCGACACTATATTTTCCGGGGCCCATCAAGAATATAGCGATAAACACGGCCATAAGCTCGATTGCATGCGAGGCTACACTAAAGCCATCTCCATGAGACAAGTGTTGGATTGTGGCAATTAACATAGTAAGAGCGAGTAAGATACTGTTCGGCCTGGTCCAAAGTCCAATCACGAGGAATAAGGCACATAAGGTCTCGACAATAGCTGCTGAAAATCCCCAAACGACGGGAAAGAAATTTATACCTAAATTGCCCATAGCCGAGCCTACTTTTTCCCATGTCGCCGGACCGCCCGTTAATTTGGGAAGACCGTGAAGGGTTAACATGCAGAGGCCTATTGTAGAACGGAGGATTAATAGACCAATATCTTTTTTTGTATTGCTATTGCTCATTTTTTATTTACTGTAAGTGATTGAAACGTTTGCTGACCTGACTATAAGCTCGATTTCCTGACCAAAGACTAGCGCTCTATTATCTTCGATATGCCCCGAAGGACAACCAAAAGCTACCGGGTAATCGTATTCTTGTACTTTATCCATTATTATTTCTTCTACTGTCTGTCCAAAGGAAGGCTCTGAGTCTTTCATTCCTGTGAATCCTCCGACAATAAGTCCTTTGAGCTTATCTAGTTTTTTCGCGCGTTTGAGTGCCCATAACATGCGATCGACATTGTAATAGGACTCGCCGACATCTTCGATAAAGAGAATTTTTCCATCGTAGTCGACATCGGAATCGGAAGCTAGGATACTATGTAGTATCGCTAAATTACCTCCTGTAAGTATTCCTCGGGCTTGGCCCTCACGGTGCGCTGATGAAGAGAACGTATACTGTAGGTCTTTGTTCTCTCCAAAGAGTGCCGCCTTTAGTGTAGCTAATGATTCAGGGCTGGCATCCAGGAATGATTTTACCATCTGTCCGTGAATACTGGCAGTTTTCAGTTGCCTTTGAATATGGCTGTGTATTACGGTGATATCACTGAATCCGACAAACCATTTAGGCCTTTTTTTGAAGGTTGAAAAGTCCAATCGATCTATCAGGCGTACTGAACCATAGCCACCACGACCGGCGATGATGGCTTTAATATCCCTTGCATCTAATGCGTGCTGCAGATCCTTCGTACGGAGTTCATCATCTCCTGCAAATTGATTCCATTGGGCATAGGTCGAAGGGTAGATTTCCAGTTCAAGACCCCAAGTCCTTAGTATGTCAAATGCAGGAGTCAGGTCCTCTTTTATATAGCCTGCAGGGCATAGTATAGCGATTTTGTCGCCTTTTTTAAGATATGTAGGTGTCTTCATGATCAGTTTCTTCGGTATCATTGTCATACAAAAAAAGAAGATATATAATTTTCTGCTAGAAATCTAAACAGGCTTTTATTTATTCAGCACAAATTGAGTTATCTTTGCAAACAATGTTACTATTTAATTTTTAGTATTACCATTAAAAATACAATATCTTGAGCAATTTATCTAAAAAACGTTATACCATTACCTCCGCACTTCCTTATGCAAATGGTCCTTTGCATATAGGTCACTTGGCCGGAGCTTATATTCCCGGTGATATTTTTGTACGCTTTCTACGTCTGAATAA
>JAITLW010000421.1 GCA_031277715.1 Sphingobacterium sp.
CCGTGAGTTCTGTGTGTACACTTACCTCGTTCTGATATACTTTCCAGCTGACCCCATTTTTTTCGAGTAACTCTGGAAATGTCCGCCAATGTGCCTCTCTATTGAAGTAAACGTCCGAGTTACGGACCAGCGGTTTAGCCCCTTTTTCAGGGACACATTTGCCCGTCCAGAAGAAATGCCTGTTGGTTGTGGTTCCGGTAATTGCTGAACAAAAATGCTGGTCACAGATTGTAAATGCATCTGCAAATGCATAATAGAACGGAATGTCTTCGCGTGTGTAGTAGCCTAAGGTCAGTGGGAGTTCCCGGTAATTTTTGTTGCCTGAGCGTTTCGATTCAAGCCAATTATCGAATTTTCCATGATTCCACGCGCCAATCTGATTTTCCCAGGAATGAGGCAAATCTTGAGTCCATGCTGCATTTGAGTTTTTGATATCCAGTCGAAATGGTGTGTAGGTATCGCCATTTTTGTAGGACTGAAGCCAGACGGGATTGCCATTGGAAAGTCTGAGGGCTCGAGGATCGTTAAATCCACGAACGCCACGAAGACTACCAAAGCTATGGTCAAAAGAGCGGTTTTCCTGCATGACCATAACAATGTGTTCTGCGTCCAGATAAGTGCTATTGGGGTGAGGGTTTATTTTTAGCGCCGCCTGAATAGCATGGGGCAAACTACTGAATAGTCCAAAAGAACCGGCCAGCATTCCTGCTTTTTTTATAAAATCTCTTCTACTTTCCATTTAAAATTGATTGATTGCAACAGTGTTTGTTGGTGAAACACTGTTCAATATAGTTTAAATGTCGCTTACAGAGAAAAAAAACAGTAATTTATAACAAAGATATTGTTTGTGAGCCTACAAAGGCTGTGTTATTGGACATTCCATGATGTAGTCTTCCATAAGGAAACCATTACCGATAGCTATGTTTTCTTCTCCTGTAATATGAAAACCGATCCGCTTGTAGAAATCAACCGCGCTGTTGTCCCGATTCACATTTAAGGACAAGGTATTGTTTCCGTGTTGTAAAGCGATTCGGGTTACCTCTTCAAACATCCGTTTCCCTACACCCTGTCCTTGCGTTGCCGGGAGGAGGTATATTTTGTGGATCTTTGTTTTTGTATCTGACTTGTAATTTAATTCAAAGGAAAGATAACCTATGTTGTTCTTTTCTTTTTGGGCAAGTAGAAATTGATGATCTTGTTTTTCAATCTGTTGTGTGAGCGCATGGTCCGAGTACATGAAATCCATCATGTAGCTGATTTGCTCTTGGGAGAGTATATCTTTAAAAGTAATGGGCCAGATTTCCGCAGCCAGAGATTGGATAGCCGGAATATCACGGAGACTAGCTTTTATTATTTTAATCATGTTTCTTGACGCTTAATGGATGATAAAAGTAAAGCTTTCTGTTGAGAATTATGTTTTTTATAAAAAATGATTCTTTTTCAATGTTTATATATAATAAATAAGGCATTGAAGCGTTATCCTTGTAATAAGTCAGAAATTTCATAATTTAGGTTAATAATTGGTTTGTGTAGTCCTGGAGTGCTAGCTTCAGGACTATCTTTTTTGATACCTACCCAAAGACCTCAAATTGCTATAAATTGTATTGTTTTTTAAATTATCTGTAGGTAAATACTTATCCACCAATTACCCTATAATTGAATTAT
The DNA here is from genome assembly GCA_031277715.1 of Sphingobacterium sp. GTDB lineage: Bacteria > Bacteroidota > Bacteroidia > Sphingobacteriales > Sphingobacteriaceae > Sphingobacterium. The sequence goes on from JAITLW010000421.1 coordinate 1,666, forward strand.
ATTTCCCTAAATATAATAAATGATGAGTGTGAATAAGGGAATTGACCTTCTATGAAAATTGAAAGTCAAATGACATTTTATTTGCCCTGTACCTGATTTTTTCCTCACTTGTATAGATGTTGATAAAAAGATATTTAGTGGTATATTTATATTATGAAAGTAAATAAGAAAACGCTACAATCAGAATCTACCAAACGCAAACTGCTTCAGGCAGTGGAAGATATATTGGCTAATGAAGGTTTTGTTGCTTTGAAAGTCGAGAATATCAGTAAGGTTTCGGGGGTAGATAAAAAATTGATCTATTTCCACTTTGGGGATCTGCAGGGACTGTATAATGCGTTTTTGAGAAGTAAGGATTTTTGGCTGTCTAGGGCCTTTGAAGATATACCTCAGCAGTTAAATTGGGAAGCAGTTATTGAGGTGTTGAAGAAGCAGTTTTCTGAAATGAAAAGCAATAAGTTGCTGACTCAACTGCTTATCTGGGAATTGAGTGAGAAAAATGAAATCTTATCCAAGTTGGCCGATGAGCGGGATGAAGTAGGAAATGAGCTCTTGACAACAATTGTAAAAAATGAGAATTTTAAAGAGGACGTACAACCATTAATAGCTCTTCTCGTGAGTGGTATCTATTATCTCTCTATGCATGCCACTATTAATGGTAGTCTTTTTTGTGGATTAGATATCAATAAAGAGGAAGACGCCGCGCGTGTAACCGCTACTTTAGAGCGTGTTTTGAAAAATGTAAAATAAAATTGCGTCCTACGCATCATGGAAATTCCAGTGCTACAGAGATGGTTCCATCTTTAGAGAATCCCGTGATTATAACATTTCAGCGTAAACAGTTTTCACCTTTAGGATGTTGTAGGTAGGATTGTCGCTTATAAAGTGTTGACTCGCCTAGATTCGCTTTCCCACAGTACGACCTGACATAGTAACAATCCCGAAATACGGTCCTTGTTTTTCATGAACGTTAATAGAGGTAAGGTAATCCTTCGGGATAAATGCTATCCTCTAGACTTCTTATAAAGATCTTCCACCAGTTTGGATGAACGGTAGCCAAAGTCAGCGCCAAAGCTATTGATTACAAGTCCTTTGATGCTATGCTTTTTTGATGCGATGGCAAATACAATGCTTTCGTCACTGGGATCAGTCATTCCCTCGAACCGGTAGATTTCTTCTATGCTGAATTCATCGGGAGAGAGCTCCAAGGAGTTTTCTGTACAATAGATGCACTCCTGTTCTTCCGGGATCAAGAAGTCATGCGTATACCCTCTTTTTTGTAAATCATTGACGGCTTCACTTAAGGTGTCATAGGTGTATCTCTTTTTGCTGCTGTCCATAATAGATATTTTTTAATACGTTGTTCGTAGATCTATGTTAATAGTGGCCTACCCACTAGCGTACTAAAGATAGTGAAATATGTTTGAATTTGAGCCTAATTCACCTTATTGATGTAGTCATTCTTTATTTTAACAAGATCCTCGCTTTTACTCAGATATTCTACCTTCCGGCCTTTGAATACCATTTTGGAAGCGATGCGTTCGCTATCTTTAACGAACTTCATAAAACGTTTGAAGTTTTCCTTGCGTTGGTCTTTGTTAGATTGTGATTGGTTACTGATTACTTGAGCGAGTTCATCGTTGATATGAAGAATAGCACTACC
>JAITLW010000022.1 GCA_031277715.1 Sphingobacterium sp.
CCATAAAGCGTACTCGGGGATAGCATTCAGCTTACCATCCAGCAATAGTCTGTAATCTTCGTCGCGTAAGGTATTGGCTTCCGACACTCCGAAAAAACGACCGTCCTTGATCCAGACTGTAGGGCCTAGCCTACCTTTGGCCTGTAAAAAAAGGCGGGACAGGATCGCTGTAGCCGGTCCAATAATCTGTGTACTCCTATAATCCTTCTTTCGGGTCTCGGGCATGGCACGGTGTGTATAGAAAGAATGGTATACCCCCAATAGCGTAAAGGATTGATCCGTCTTCGAAAGCTCCTCCCAGTGATTCATGGAAGCTAGGCAGGGAATACACGATTCGCTCCAGATATCTAGTATAATCCAACGCCTGTCCATACAGCTACGCAACGTGACAGTATCCCGCCCATAAACATCATTGACCACACGTAGTGGCATATCCAGTACCGCATCGGGCAGCAGCTGCCCTACCTGCAACTTGGGTATTCTGTCCGCATCGACTTTAAAAATTTCAATCGGAAACTTGTTGAAGTCAACCTTGGGATAGCGTCGTTTTTCCCCCTCTACCTGTTGGGTCCTTGTCAACAGCCTCACCTCAACCGCTCCATAAAGGCTAAAGTCATAAGGGCGATGGGAACCTTGAGCCCCAGTCCCTCCAATAGTCCGCCCGTCGACAGCCGAGCTTACTACCCCAACAAGTGAGGAGCCCGACTGCACCTGAGCGACCGCTTGCACACCTACAAGCGAACTGAACAACACACACAATAAAGTCATAAGCTGTAGGCTATATGCTTTAGGCCTTTTAATATCGTCATACCGGGATAGTTTTATTCTCCCGTCACTGCGAGCCTGCCGAAGCAGTCTACTCCAAAAATTATCTACAATAAGCCCTTTGAGATTGCTTCTCTCCATTTCATTCCGATTTCCGACAGGCCGGAATGCAACGCAATGACGAACGGCTTTATTTAAGCCCCTCAGACGTCTTGTTTTTCTTTTCACACACAAAGACACATCTTTTATTATTTGAGTCTCACAGAGCCTCTTAAAAGCGTCAGAATCAAAAGAGATAGCATCACCTCCCTTCTCCAACTTACCACCATCCCCGTCATGACCTACCATAGACCTACCGTCAGCATGTAGCTCTTTAGTACCTATTTGGTAGCTCTCTAGTACCTCTCCAGTACCTTTACCCCCACTATTCAGTACCTTTCCCGTACCTTTACTGTACCTTTCGGGTGCTGTTTTGGTCCTTTCTATTGTGTCATTCCTGTGTGGTTGATGTGTCAAACATGTGTCGTTATTGTCTTGAACATGTACCAAACATGTGTCAGACATGTACGCTTTATGTTGGTTTCCTGTTCTTTTGATGTCTGTTTTATGTTCAGAGAAGGCGCATAGAAAGTTCAGAGGAAGTCTTGAGCCTTGTCGGCTATCCTTCGAGAGCGCTTCGACTCGTCTTCGACTGCTCTTCGGGAAGTCTTCGACAACGCTTCGAGACGGGTTCGGGACAGCTTCGACTGTCCTTCGACTCACTGCCGAACAGGACTCGAACAACTCTCGAACAGCAGTCGAACAAGACTGCAACCAGTTCCGACCCAATCCCGAGGCACGGCCGAACGATCCTGCTACCCTAGTCGAAGCGTTCTTAGTGTATCGCCTAAGTATTTCCCAGGTATGCGCTAAATCCCTCCTACTTATCCCTTGGTCTTTCTCTGGGCTTGGCTTGGGCTTCGCTTGGTATTTGTTTGCCTTTCCTTTGCCTGTTCTTTGCCTATTGGTTGCCTGTTCTTTGCCTATTGGTTGCCTATCCTTTGCCTCGAAGGCAATGAAATAGCGGACAAAGGGCGGTAAAGAAGTACACAAAGTTCCTACTTGGTGCCTACCAGAACCTAACCTCGTTCTACCATTCTCCGATGGTGCTTCGATGGCGCTCTGATGAGTCTGCGATGACGCTCCGATGAATGATCGGAGCCAGGTCACGGCACGGTCACGCCCTGATCGAGGCGAGGTAGAACAAAGGCAGAACAAAGGTAGAACCTGGGAAGAACTAAGTTGGTAGTCTTGATGCCCTACAGGTTCCTGATCAGATTCGTACCTGCTCCGTACTAGCTTCGGAGTTTTATTACCTCCGGAACACCTTTTTATCACCTTTTCATCGACGATTCTCGATTCGGAGGTGTTAAATCTGTGTTGAATACGTGATGAATCTGTGATGTACGGCCGAAGCAAAGGCGAAGCCAGTCCGAACGTAGTGCGAAGGCTTTCACCACCTTCGTCACTACGCTCCATCTCCTGCTCGTCACTGCGAGTGCAACGAAGCAGTCTATCATTGATACTTTTTGGGCCACTAGAAAGGCCTCTGTCACTCTGTAACTTCGTTACTTTGTCACCTTGGCCAACGGCCATACCTTCCCCACCCCTAAAAAAATGTTTCATTCTTTAAGTTCATTAGTGTGACCTAATGAAGGCGGGCCTGAGAGCTAATTCTATCAATAACCAACCGTACCTAATCCTTGACTAGGCCACACGGTTTAAATAAAATAGTTAACTGAATATCAAGGATGTGCCGAATAGAAATTCAAGTAATATAATCGGTTAATGATGCACACCGCAAGAAATAGAAAAGTCATACTTCATGACTAAACATCCGAAGCTACTCGGGGGCTGAAATAATGTTTTTTTGTAGTTGTTTCCTCATAACAAGTTTATAGTTATGAGCCTTGGTAGTGAGTAGTAATCTGATACATGTGGGACTACACACCATGGCAAAATTAAAGTTTCTGAGGCTTTACACGACACGGATTTACAGCAGTCCCACATCTACCAGTTATGCAAATATAGCATAAAAGCATAGATATGGGTGTTTAATCTGCTGCCTTGCGTCGTGACCTCAGAATTTTGCCGCAAGACTCTTTATTCAAACACCAAAACTTCAAATAATAATCTTTGAAATCTATACTACAAACATAGTAAATTTCATTAATATTTCCCGAAAATAATTTCATTATTTTTTCCGAACCATCCATAACTTCAAGAATGGATGGTAACAATAGAATAATAGTAGGAAAAAACTTAAAAACAGTGCGTGAAAAATTAATGTTTTCACGTAGTCATGTAGAGAAAAAAGCAAAGATTTCCTCAACAAAATTAGAGTCAATCGAAAATGGAGAAGATCCAATTAAAGAGGAATATTTAGAGAACCTACTAAATTTCTACGGATTAACTATAGAAGAAATATCAACTCCAATCTGGCTTTTAACCCGAGATGAGTTGTTGACAAAACTAAAGAAAAAACATCCACTATCAGCTTATTTAGATATAGTTTCCATAAATAAACCCCGCCCTATTGATGTCATATCTCAAATAGCGATACCTAATAAATTAATGAATTCTCCAATTTCGTCAAATGAACTTTGCGCTATCCTAAAAGATAAATTTGGTTATATTCTACTTCGAAACTCTATTGACAATGCGTTGGCAAACCTAGAAAAACAAAATATCCTGGAACTATCTTCACTTAGCCCTAAAAGATATAGAATATTCAACGGCAAACATCCCGTCCAAATTGACTCTCTACGTGAAATTGTTAATAATCTTCAAAAAATGATTAACATAAACACGAACAACATAGTAAATTTAACATTTACAAAAACTGATAAAAACATTAGAAGATGGGCAAAAGTATTAGTTGACCTCAAAGATGGAGATTGTAAATCTAGTGGAGAACTATTTCTATTAGCGGATATCTCTGACTCATCTAATAGCATGAAAAATATAATCAAACCATTAATCAAACTAGAGATAATAGAACCTACAGAAGAAGCAAGTAAAAGTAGCTTGCAAAAATATAGAATAACCCAAACTGGCCGAGACCTACTCATTACTAGTGGACATCTATAATAAACTTATATTGATAGGGAATTAGTTGATGCCTTCGAGGAAGGTGATATTCTGATATTAAAAGATTGAAACATTCAGCACCGAAGCTAAAGACCTGCTCCTACCATCTGCAAGCACAGTCACCGAAAAAGAAGTCACGAATTGGGTTTTAACACAATGCCAAACGGACTACTTTGACACGTCCAGAACAGCCCTACAAATATTCAAAGACTGCGAAACAGAGCTCGACCAACCAATCCGTCCCCTTTTCCTCGCCAACGCATTAAAATCCTGTAACGGCACAAAGGGTTTGCCCAAAATTAAAAAGGAAAAGGATGAAAATGCAAGATTTGTTTATTGCACGAAAAATCAATAATCCTTTTACACTTATCGCACACTACATCACACTATCCTATAAACGCAAGAAACCGAAATTGCTTCCACATAGAAAGCTCCCTAAAACATACGAGAAATGGCTCTTGTATAAGGAGGATGTATAACCAAGGAATTGAATGATTATTTGTAAGCTAAAACTCCTTCATATACCTCATCATATCCGCCTTTTTTAATAAAACAAGGCGGATCAAAGATAATACTCTGCCCCGCCTCAGCTAGGTAATTATGAAATTAAAACTATTGTACTGATTCTATCTATTCTTTTTTATTAGCCATCTTTTCTTCTAGGTATTTAATGAATAAAGTTTTTTGTTCATCTGTCAATAAGTCGTTAATCTTCCCATTGGCAGTGGCCTTTAAAGCTTGTATTTGCTCTTTTACTACTTCTGCCGATAATGTTGTGTCTGATTTAACTGCAATTTTTGCATTTACTTTTTCAAGAACAATATTATATACAGCCGTTTGCTGATCTTCAGTCAGTGTTAACTTTTCGGTCAGCTCTGTAACCGTTTCTTTTGCTTTGTTTTCTGGATTTATTTCTTGAGCAAATAGTATCGTTACAGCAAATAAAAAGCTTAGTCCAGTTAAAATTAATTTTTTCATAGCATCTAAATTTTGAGTTTTTGAAATGTATTATTAAATCGTTTTCTGAATTAATAACTTTATTATCCGCTATTTATTGCCCTAACTGTATCATACCTGTTACAAATTAACATCATTTAACACAAATAAGATAAAAACCACAGAAAAACAACCAAAGTTTGCTATGCTGTTTGAGAAATATTGGGACTGGAATTCAGAATTGCTACAAGATTGCTACAACTTAGCAGAAGCTATCTGCGTAGCAGACTCTATCTCCTCTCTCAATCAAGCTCAATGACAGAGTTCGTTTTACACTCCTAGTTTAGAACACATTGTAAAAACTTGGATTAGAAACTAGGCTTATGCCCTTCTATAAGATACCTCATCTTCAAATACTTAATTTCAAAATTAAGAATAAAAGAATTGGTTAAATCATATTTTTCACCACTACATACTACTTAAAATCAGTTATTTAAAAAAATACGGATGCGGTTTTTCCGCTAAACTATGTTTTAGAGGGGCAATACAGGTTGAGCAATCCTACGCTGTGTAGAGGAACTCAGTGCCTGAAGGAACGCCAATACCGCATCCACCTCTTCTGTAGTCAAATTCAATTTTTTGAGCAAAGGCGAATGGATAGGCCTTTTACTTTCATCCACCTTGACTCGTCGCTGAATAGGTGCAGGGTTTCCCAGATTGTACAGCTCTACGACGTCACGTAGTGTCGGAAAATTCCCGTGGTGCATCCAAGGACCACTAAGTGCTATATCACGTAGCGAGGGGGTGCGAAATGCGCCAATATCCTCCTGTCTACGTGATATATGATAATGACCAAAATCTTCTTGGCTGGTACCATACAGTGTCTGCCCGTCGTTATGGAATTTATTATCGGAAAACAGCGGCGTATTGTGGCAATTTATGCATCTTGCCTTGGTTCTAAACAAATGTAGCCCGAGTACCTCTGCATCGCTGAGCAACTTATCATTACCTGAGATGAATTTATCAAATCTACTCGGATAGCTATTTATACTTCGTTCGAAAGTAGCGATCGCATATTGTATACGTTCAATAGTTATTTCTTCCGTACCAAAAGCGGCCTTGAAATGCTGCTTGTAGCCTTCGATGTCGGTGATATGCTTTAACATAGTCAACAAATCTGTATGCATCTCAACAGAATCCTGCACAGGTAGCAACATTTGATCTTCTAATGTTGAAGCACGTCCGTCCCACATAAACGACGTATAGTGTCCTACATTGTATAGTGTCATCGCATTGCGCTTCCCTACACGCCTCCCATGTCCGTGGGCTAGGCTCTTGCCATCTCCAAAACCTAACTGAGCATCGTGACAGTTAGAACAAGAGATCTGCTTGGAAACAGACATCCGCGGATCAAAGAAAAGCAATTTGCCTAAAATTTCTTTTTCCTTTGAATAGGGGTTATAATCGGGATAAGCTACCTTAGGCAATACGCCGATATCCTGAAAACCAGATTTGACTGCGTCGTCCAAATGCGGTTCCGGCCACCTGGAGGTGTCTCCAGAGGAGTACAGTCTTCGTAATTTGGCTATATCGAAAATCTCCTCTCCTTCAATAAAACTAAGCAAGAAGAGAACACTTCCAAATAAGCTGAAAACGATTGTTTTCTTCATCGATAAGGTATTATAGCTCCAGAGCTGTTTTACTCATCTTATACTTACGGGTTACCTTGGCTGGCCCCCCGATAGATGTTTCATCAAAATGTACGTCCAGATCAATCACACCAGTCTCTAAGTCATATGTTCCCTCACCGCTGATACCAATTTCGACAAACTCCATGTTCTCGCGATTTTTAATATCCCCTTTCGTGTACATTTTGACCTTTTGCCCGAACACTTTAACAATACCTTTATTCGTCTTCAAACCATCAGCAGATTCTGTTGGGAAAAATGTCAGTACCTTATCGACGTTAATACCAACTGTTTTCAAATTAGTCGTACCAAGATGATTCTTATAAAGTGTCACCATCTGAAAAAGATTGACACCACTATTGTCGACGTAGATCTGACGAAACCCTAGATAGTTCGGATCTTGTTCTGAAATAGCTGGAAAATGAGAGCGAATCCGATTGGTCCATTTTGCAGTCTCTGCGTCAAAACGGTAGATAAAAATCTCGAAGTATGGGGTATTTTCGTAGAATGCGGCTGCAACAGAGGCGTCTGCAACCGGATCTGGCTCTGGTTCTATAATAGGCTCTACCGTATCTTTACTACAGGATACCATAAATAAAACGATTAGTGCTAAAATTGTACTTTTGATTTTCATGTTGT
>JAITLW010000081.1 GCA_031277715.1 Sphingobacterium sp.
CTTCGGCGAACCACTGTATATACGCTGCGCCATAATCTATTTCGCCTTTGCTTTCTGCTAATGGTTTGCCACTTTCTAAGCTCATAACCTGAGCCAATTCATCCTTGTGCTGATGAATAAGGTCAAACCATTTCAATAGAATGGCACTTCGTTCTTTGGCTGATTTAGACTTCCAGGATCCGAAAGTTGCATGCGCCACATCAATGGCTTTGGCCACAAAGGTTCTGTCTTCGTCATGGACCTGGCCGATAACGGATAAATCAAAAGGATTCTTAACGTCAAATTTTTCCGTCCCTTGACTTGCCCATTCTCCATTGACGAATGATCTATCAAATAACAATTCTTTGTATGTACTCATTTTGGGTTGAATTTAATCAAAAATAATGACTTGCCTGATTGCTTCTCCATTGGCCAGTCTTTCAAAACCTTCGTTTATATCTTCTAGCTTTAGACGATGGGTGATGAGTTTATCAACAGGAAGATTTCCATTTTTGTACAGTTCCAAAAAGTTGGGAATATCAATAGAAGGCACACAGCTACCAAGATAACAACCTTTCAACGATTTTTCTTGGCCAACCAAAGTCAAAGGATTGAGGCTCAAACGGGCATCTGGATGAGGTAATGCACCAGTTACCGTTACTCCACCTTTTTTTGTGGCATTGAAGGCAAAATCCAAAGCCGACATGGCACCGGCAAATTCGACCGATTTATCTACACCACTTGTTGTCATCTCCTGCTTTAGTTTTTCAAGCGCTTTTTCTTCACTAGAATTGATGGTATGGGTAGCACCAAACTCTTTGGCCATATTGAGTTTTGAAGGGCTCACATCAGCTGCAATGATTTTGGAAGCTCCCGCCGCTTTCGCACCCAAAATAGCCGACAGCCCGACACCTCCCAACCCAACAACCAAAACAGACTCACCTACGTGAACATTGGCTGTATGGACGACTGCGCCAACCCCCGTCATCACGGCACAGCCAAAAAGAGCTGCTATTTCAAAAGGATAAGATTTATCGATTTTTACAAGGGAATAAATGGATGCTACCGCATATCCGGCAAATCCGGAAACACCAAGATGGTGATGATAAGTCTCTCCATTCTGATTCTTTATTTTGAGGTCGCCATTCAACAGAACACCTTCATTATTTGCCTTTGCGCCAGGATTACAAAGCGCTGCCCTACCCGACATACAGTACTCACAATGACCACATGAAGGTAAGAAGGCAAAGACGACATGGTCGCCCACTTCAAAACCCTTTACGTCCTCCCCTAGCTCGACAATAATGCCCGCTGCCTCATGTCCCAAAACCATAGGCATGGGACGGGGACGGTTGCCATCGATCACTGATAGATCGGAATGACAAAGCCCTGCTGCTTTGATCTGTACGATTACTTCTTCTTTACCCGGTTTTCCAATCTCTATTTCTTCTATTTTCAAAGGTTTGGAGTCCGAATAGGGTCTCTTGTGTCCGCCAACCTGGTGGAGGACCGCTGCTTTTGTTTTCATCATAATCGGATTCTAACTGTAAAACTCATGAGGACCTTTTTTAAATTCGCTCCACTTCACAGGATCGTGTCCAGTGACCACAAGGGCATCGTACTTGTCAGCGTACTCGTGCAGTTTCTTTACAGACCGTACCGAATCAACGGTGGAAGCTAAAAATCCAGGCAATGCTTTTTCGTCCCAATGATCCGTAGTATAAGCGGCATCTACCGCTAGGATAATAGATCCAGAACCTGGCAGTGTAATCATAAAACTGCAATGGCCAGGTGAATGTCCTGGCGTCGGAATAATCCGGATTACGCCGTCGCCATACACATCGTATGAATCGTTATATTCAAGTTCTAAAAATTGCCACTTTAGATTAGGTTTGTCAAAATCTTTACGGATATAACCTCCTGCAGCAAACCAGTCCGGAGTAAAAGCATACTCGTATTCTTTGCGCTGAACGATATGGGTTGCATTTGGGAAATTTCCGACAGCTCCGGTGTGATCTAGGTGTAAATGAGACTGGATAACAAACTTAATGCTTGAAGGGTCGATCCCCAACTCCTTAATCGTGTTTAAGCATCCTTCTGACTCCTTCATAACCGGCCAATAAACCTCTGTAATACCTCCCCAATGACCTACGGGATCGGTAGCACATTGTACGGCGTTGCCTCCATCAATAATTATATTCCCTTTTGGATGCGTGATTAAATACCAGGGAACAGGAATTTCATAGGGATCGAGCGATGCATTCATTTTGATATTGTTCTCTTTACATTTCAGGACGCCCGTCTGAAACATATACAATCTGATTTCATTTGCCATAATTATATTTTAAAGCCATGTTAAACAAATCTGACAGAACACCTGTCTATATTAGTAACGACTAAACCGTAAAATTGTGTTAGTAGTAAGCTTATTTTTTTGGATTAATGCGAACTCAAGAAACTATCTGATCTATAATAGCTCCATTGCCAGCACTTCTTAGTAGCGGGGCTCGTTATCAATAGGCAGCTGTCCTATATAGAAAAATATTATTTCTTATCTTTGAGGAATTGCTCTCTACTTCATATAAATGAAAACACTACTACTAATTCTAACAATTTTATCTTTTTCACCGTTCTGTAATGGTCAAGAAGTAAAAAGGGCTAAAAATAATTCAGATCTAAAACAGCATAAAGTTTTTTATGATAACGGGAAAATACAGCAAATCGGACAATTCGACGAGAACGGAGTCCCTGTAGGAAAATGGGAAAAGTTTTACGAGAATGGAAATATCGGAAAAAGACATTATTTTAAAAATGGAAAATTTGAAGGTGTAGACGAAGAGTATTATATGAACGGGCAATTAAAGAGGATTGGCACGAATAAAAACGATTTTGAAGATGGGGAATGGAAAACGTACTACGAAGATGGACAACTGAAAGAAGTTTTGCATTATAAAGAAGGTGTAATAAATGGTGAGTACAAAGAGTATAGAAATGGACAAATAATATCAATAGGGAACTATGAAAACGGGAAAGAAGTCGGAGAATGGAGGTATTATTACGAAAATCGAGGTTTAGAAAAGATATTGAACTTAAAAAATGGAGAACTCAGTGGTCCAGCAAAATACTATTATGAAAATGGAAAACTGCGAGAGGAAGGAAACTTTAAAGATTACAATAGAATTGGGGAATGGAAAAGATACGATGAACAGGGCAATCTAATAGAAACTGAAAGATATTGAACAACGTATTTATTCAACTCCGTCACACTAGCGTTGTTGAATTACCATATTCATTTCTTGAGTAACAGATCTAAGATTTAGTCCTGAATCTTTTCGATAGAAATACACAGTCCCAAGAACTTAATAACCTAATGAAGTGTGACAATTGATTCCTTTGACAATGAGATGGAACTATCTACATTCTAGACTATCTATTACATGAGGCTAGCTGTTTTTAGCAAAACTATCGAATCGCATTGCAAAAAATTGTCGGAATGTATGAGATAAAAACTAGTAGCTATAATCAATTATTTTATAAACTCAAGAATGTTCTTTACAACTTCGGAATGTTGCTGTTCTCGGCTAATACTACTCTTATTATCTCCCATCTGAAAACCATAATAACCAAATTGAGAATGGTTACCACCTTCTATGCGAACAAACTGTGCTGTAGATGGTAACTTGTTTCTATTGGCTTCGATAGATTGAGGTGTAGCTATCCCATCATTCGTACCTGCTATTTTCAGCACTGGGATAGTCAAATTTGAAAGAGAAATCTCACGGGGATGTGATGTACCAATCAAAATAAGTTTATTGGCCTTTGTTGGATTTTCATATACAAATTGAGCTGCCATTTTTCCTCCCTGGGAGTGTCCTGCAAGAATATAGGTCTTTGTAGAATCATTCACTATGTTCAGATCAATAGGTTTTAAATATCCTTTTGAAGCCATGCGCCAAGGCATTTTAAAGAGATATACTTGTATATCATGATCTGCTAATGCTCTGCATAGGGGTACATAAGCCTTGGGGTCGACCATTGCGCCGGGATAAAACAACATGACGTCTTTGAATTGGTCACGCGGTGTAAAGAGGTAAAAATCGTCTTCTATATTAACCTCAGTTTGGATAGATGTTTCTAACAGTTGTCCGTCAACCCCATGCGCTTGGTAAGAATAAACTATCCAAAGTATTAAAAAAATACCCAAAGCAATCCATACCCGGAGAAACATTTTTCGAAAAGTCTTCTTTCTAGACATACATAACACTGAAAATCAACTGTTAGAGCATTCTATTTATAGCACATAAAGTTAAACAGAAAAATTATATACGACATCCTAAAATAAAAATATTTCCTACACAGTGTGTAGGAAATCAAAGCATTAACCCTGTTCAGCGTATCCCAATACCACCAGCCTGAAGCTCTTGCCTATATGACTTTGAATAAATCCTGCTAATCCAAATCTGGTAAATTGGGTCGTTTTACAGTCATGGGAACGGACGAAATAGCTTCCAGAAAACGAACAATTGCATTTCGTTCCTCTATGGTAAGATTCAAGGGTTTCAGTAGCGGATCTTGTTTAGGAAACAAAGGCGATTCCTCCTGACCTTTACGCGGTCTGGGTTGAGGCATTCCTGCATTATACATATTTACCACCAAAAACAAATCCTGGAATGACCCATCGTGAAACCACGGCCCAGTTCTAAAGGCATTCCGCAGTGAAGGGGTTCTGAATTTCCCAACATCTTCTGGATTCCCTGTGACCTCATATCTGCCTAAATCTTGCTTCTCACTTCCGAAATGAGAGAATCCTAAATTATGATAGCTAAAGTCTGTAAAAAATGGTCCATTATGGCAGTTTATACACCTTGCTTTGGTACGAAAAAGATGCAGACCGTATACTTGCTCATCAGAAAGCGCACGATACCTGCCATCTACGAAATTATCAAATCGTGTACGATGGGAAGCAATACTTTTGATATAACTACTCAGCGCTATACCCAAACTTTGTTCATCCAGGGTACTTTTAGCAAAAGCACGATATACAAAAGGCGCATAGCCCGATAGGGAATTGATATGCTCTAGTGCAACCTCTATGGGAGTATTCATTTCAAAAGGATCCACCAATGGCTGTAAGGCGCCATGTCCCGAGTTATCTACCCGCCCCAACCAGAATAATTCCTTTTGGACCCATGCATTTTGTAAGGACATAGTGTTTCTTCTACCAACCCGGTGATTATGTCCTATCGCTTTCTGACGCCCATCCGTCCAACTGAGGTCGGGATCGTGGCAGGAAGAACAGGAAATTTGTTTGGTTGCGCTAAGACGGGGTTCAAAAAAAAGCATTTTACCCAATAGTTGCCGAGCCTGCTCTACAGAATCTAATTTACCAACCGTAGGTGGAGATACCAAGGTACCAAGTTCAACCCAACGAACTCCGCTATCTACAAATGGCATAGGCCACAACCGACTATCTTGCTCATAGGATTTCCTTAGCAGAGCGATATCTACCTTTTCCTCTTTCTTGTCAAAGGCAACGATAACCACTACTGCCAAGAACAAAAACAATAAAACAACAAATCTTCTCTTCAACTTACTGACCTCCTGATTTTACATCTCTAACCAAACGAAGGCTTAGAAATTTAGTACTGATTATACTTTCCCGAAGCACATTGGGCGAATATAGGGAAATCTGCCTCATAATATAGTTATCAAAATCATTGTATTTGAGCTGATCCCGTGTAGAACTCCAGTAAAAGCCATAGATATCTTTAAAGGCATAATCTGCAGAACGTGTACCCCGCATCCCTCCGAGATCCAAATGAAAAGGAGACTTTTTATCGCGTAACAAAGTACCTAATTCTGCGCCACGCCACCCCGTTTGACTACTTTCATCTGCAGACAAACCGATATTACGCTCTAGGTGTTGCCAATCCTCATCTGTTGGAATCCTCCATCCTCCATCCTTGGGTAAGGCACCTTTTGCGGACTCCATATTGTACAGTCTGCCGTACGTCTTGACAAAGTCTTCGACTTCAGATTCAGTTACCGTACTACTCTCGATGTAATGCAAAGCTCCTGCGGAAGCGTATCTATAGTTTTCGGTCATCCACTCTAAGTCACCGATACGGACCCAACCATAGGTATTTCCATCGCGTGTGTCTACAAACTGTCCCTGACCAAGAATAGACATCTCTGGAACTGATATTTCCTTTTTACTGCAACCGATCATCACCATTGCAGACCATATAATTAATAGATAGATTCTCATTTTTCAACTTTCCAATTAAATCCCATTTCCTTAATAATCTCACCAACTTCCTCTAGTTTTTTAATCACTAGCGGATAGCCTTTATACTTAGCCCGCCATTTGTCTTCACTGCTCCCCATATAAGCATTGATATAATCGGATCTGTCCGTCGCAAAAAGAGGGAATTTATTTCCTGCACGCGTATAACTCAGGAAACCATTGGTCCATAAATAGACGTCATTGATCGTCGTAACTGTAATAGCTTGTCCATAATTCTGCTTCGATACATCTTGAAAGACCTCAAAATAAGAAAGATCTGTAATCGGTAGCTTATAAGTCAAATAAGTCGTGACAAATGAATATACTTCTTTACGCATCTGACTCTCATTCTTAGTGGACAAAAGAGACTCTGGAATACTCCAGACACTAGCATTTTTGAAGTGCAGAGAACTATATTTCTTATTATCGGGTAAATATCGCTTTTGGGTACTGTTATAAACATACCCTCCTATTTTATCCACGATCAGTAATGACTTTGAAAATTCCTTAGGATCCGAAACCATAGAACCTAAAATATGATCCAAGTCATCCATTAATTGCATCTTATACGTATCGTTTCGTAATAATCCATACCGATACACGGTGGTCGCCGGTGGCTGCCCATACACCTCGTAATTCGGTATAAAAATCCGCCAACCGTCCTGCTTCTCAACCGTATCGGTAAATAAAAGAAAGGTATCGAATCTTTTGTTGATTTCACTGATACGGGCTTTCACGGCGGGCGATTCCCCTACGCCATGTAGGGTTAAATCATGCTCTCCGGTCGGGCGTATGACAGATTCCTTTCTGCACGATCCAAAGATTAAAACAACGCCTGTAAAAAGTATATATACTATATTTCTCATCTTCTACTTCACTATTAATAGGTAATAATTTCTTTCGGCTCATTTTCACCACGATGGTTGTTGATGATGCCTGGCTCCTTCTGTACCACGGAAGCTGGTATAGGTAGGGTGTACCTAGCCGGCTCGGGCGATAGTTCGTAAACATAAGTCATGGCTGGTGTCCATAACTGTAAAACACCTGTCGGAGCGCCATTCAGTTGGAAGGTTGTAAACGTTTGACGTAGTGTTTTGCTGTATGCAAACGAAGAACGGACCATATACCTTCTCAGGTCAAACCAACGGTGTCCTTCAAAACATAACTCTTTCCGGCGTTCGTTAATGATGAACAAAGACAATTCTTGTTCAGACAAGGTATTCAAATCTAAAACACTTCGGTAACGTGTCTGTAAGAATGTGTTTAACACGTTTTTAGCTTCGGAGATCTGTCCATTCATAAATAATGCCTCGACAGCATTGAGGTATGCTTCGGATACCCGAAGATTAAAGACATCAGAAACATCTCCACGGGTCAAACTCCTATTAAACTTATTGAGTGCAATGTACTTGCCTGTAATCATTTCAGTCAAATTACGTTCCTGGAAAGTCTTTTCTTCAAAAAACAATCCTTTACGAAGATCCTGATCGCTGAATAAATCCAACAACGAAGGGTCGATTACAAGACCTTTCCCTCCCTCTGACAGATGCGTGTAGGAACTGACACCGCCCATACTAAAAATGACTTCAGGTGAAGTAGCCTGTAAATAACCGGCTGTTCCTTGATGAAAGGTGCGTAAATCCAACAAGAAATTTGACTTCTGATCGGATATAACTTTCTGGGCATATACCGCAGACTGCTGATAGGATTGCTGATATAAAAACACCCTGCTTTTCAGCAGATAGACAGCCATCAGACTGGCACGATATTTAGACTTCTTGTCCGGCACACGCTTAAAAATATCTTCTGCTTGATCTAGATCCGAAAGAACGCGTGCGTAGACCTCCTCCAAATTATTTCTTGTAAATCGGACGTCTTCAACCTGGCTAGTCGTTTTCAGGGGAACACCATCGACCTGACTCGCCCGGCCTGCCTGATAAGGTTGAGCATACAGGTTGGCTAATAAGAAATAAGAAGAAGCCCGTATAAAATAAGACTCTGCCCGTATACGTTCGTATTGCTCGATCGTACCGGACTCCTTTAATGTCTCGACCTGATCTAGCGTAGAATTTGCAACAGCAATATGCCGGTACAGATTAAGCCACGTATCCGAATCATCTGTTATCTTGGTACCAGCATGGTTGCCTCCAAGGTTTTGCTGCCAGGTATAGAAGCCAAAAATATCATCCCGAATATCTGGACTGTTCAGGGAAGGATTCTTATAATCCCTGTGCACCTCACGGGTTTCATCTGAAATAAAATGAATGAAAGGAAAGTAGTAATTTGCATTTTTATAAGAGGTACTTTTAGAAAACACCTTAAAATACCCGTCTCCCAATAAAAGTTTATCCAGATCGTCCAGATTAACTGGGTAAGAAAGGTTAAAAGATTTTTCTTCAATAAACTTTTTACAGGATACCAGACCAGTTGAAGGGATCAGAAGTAATAAAAAGTATCGGAATATCTTATTCATGGTATGGTTATTTAGAAACTGAAACGTAATTGTAAACTATAAACAGGTCTTTCAGACAAATTGATATCTGTAAATCCGCCTTGATTAGGTGTCTGCCCTTTTAGTTCCTTGGCGGAAAAGGTATGCAGATTGCCGGTGTATGCTGTTACGCTGGCATTGGAAAAACCTAATCTTTTCATATATGCTGTTGGTAGCTGATAGGTCAGACTGACGTTGGCAATGCTTAGGTAATTGGCAGACACAACCCGGATATCCGAATAATTATACATATCCCAGGAAGAGTTTGCTATTCTCACCATTTTAGTACTGATCAATGTCGAATAATGTAAGTTATAATCTCTGGCTACAAAAGAAGTCGGATCACTGATTATCGCAGGTACATTCGTCCAGGCTTCATCACCGGGTTGCTGCCAACGGTCGGCAAAAATGCGGTTAATATTCATCTCCGGATTAAAGGATTGATCCGGTTCATAGACCCGGAACAGGCGAGTTTTTGCTCCCAAACCGAATATAGCGTTGAAACGCAATGAAACAGATTTATAACGGAATGTATTATTGATATTTCCAGAAATATTGGGCATTCGAGAGCCCGAAGGAGTCAGGATTGTGGTAAATACATCATACGCAGATTTTCCATAGAGATCTTCCTGACGCTCCTTATAATCATCAAAAATAGGTCCACCATCTTTGGGACTCAATCCCAAAAACTTGTACGAGAAAAATGTACCAATCGGTTGCCCCTCCACTAATGCTTGACCATTCAGATAATTGCTGTAAGTAATATTCAAATCATCCCGATCTTTTGGAAGTGTATTCAACCGATTATAATTCTTGGAATACGATGTTGAAATATCCCAAGTAAAATCTTGTTTACGTATTGGACGAACCGATACGCTCACATTAAATCCTTTATTCACGATATCACCTGAATTGATCACATAAGACCTAATTCCATTGACCAAACTGATATCTTTATTTAGAAAAGCGTCTTCCGTGTGTTTATAATAATATTCCGTATTTACTGAAAGTCGATTATTAAACATCGCGAAAAACAGACCTAAGTTGGTAGTGGTAGTTTTCTCCCAATCTAGATTAGGATTTGGAAAGGCATCAACTACAGCAGTATACTCTTTATAATAGGGATCATAAGGACTATTTTGAATAACCATTTTTGGGGATTGCTTAGGTAGCATATTTCCCTGATAACCGTATGAACTGCGCAAAGACAGGCTGTTCAGAAACGGGAGTTGGCCTGCGGGTAACAATTCGTGAATATTCCATACCCCGGATACGGACCAAATCGGAAGACGCTTACGATTACTAATATCTCCAAAACGATTACTCGCTTCTACACGCATATTAGAATTGACCGTAAAAAAACGATCGAAACTGTACGAAAGTGTCGCATAACTCGCCAAGCGATTGAAATGATCTCGCTCGAGCTGAGGCTGAGCGGCTTTTGATATCATCCATTCTGCATATTTTGTGTAGTTCGTCAGGCTCTCTGGAGTGATAAAAAACTCGCCGTACTCATCTGTATATCCACGATGGAGCGTAGAACCGCCATCTGCACGTTTGGCCTGCACTTCAAAGCCGGCATTGGCCTCGATCCCATGCTGCTTGTTCGCGCCAAAATCCTTCCGATACGCGGCCTGCAATCTACCTACATAATTGTCCTGACTATTGGATTTGGTCGTACGTTCACCCCCAAAAGGCAATAATGTTCTCGCCATATCATAGCTTTCTCGAAAATTACTACCTCTTAATTGTGCGGCGTACAAGGTATTTTCCTTTCGAATGGTTTCTGAATCATAAGCAGAACGCGTATACGATAGATTTGCAGAAAGGGAAAATGCATCCGTAACGCGATATTGAAGACGACTGCCAAAAATTAATCCCATGGTGTTCTGACTGAATAGATTATTCTCCAGTTCGTTTTTAATATTAAAAAGATAGCTACCACGATTGTAATAAAATAGGGACCCATCATCCTCATTTAAGGGAATAGCTCTACTGGTCTGGTAGGCATAGGTAATCGGAGAAATATCAGAAACGCTGTAATGACGTTTGCCACTATTTGCATTCAGATTTAAAGCGATATCAAATCTTTTGGACAGTTGCGAACGCACCGATATATTAGAAGTTATGCGGTTGTTCTTACTGGTTTTCAAAACATCGAGTTCTCTATCCCAGCCTAGGGAAGCATAGTAGGAAGTTCGGTCTTTGGAGCCTCCTAAGGATAGATTATGTTGCTGGGACAGGGCATCCGTGGTCAGTTCTTTAAACCAATCTGTATTCCGCGTTTCCATCGCGGCAGTAGCGGTCAAAAATTCCTTTTCAGTAATGGATTTGTCCATCCATTTTAACAATAGGCTTTCGTAGCCAAGATTTTGACGGTTAAATGCGTCTCCATAGTCAAAGACATAACCAGACTCAGCCAGTTCCCTAGAAAAACGAACACGCTCGGCAGAATTCATTACATCAATATTCCGATCTGTATAACGGGGTCTTCGCTTAAAGTTAAGTCCGATATTATAGGAAACCGTCGGTTTATCATAACCACTACCTGACTTGGTAGTTACAACAATAACCCCATTGGCGGCCCTAGGCCCATAAAGTGCAGTAGAAGCTGCATCTTTTAAGACATCGATACGTTCTATGTCAAATGGATTGATCCCTGCAATAGAATTACCCATTCTATTAATAAAATCTGGATCGTTCAACTGGTCAGCATCAATAGGAATAGCCTCTTCTAATAAAACACCATCCACCACCCAGACTGGCTCACGAACCCCCAAAATTGTAGAAGTACCACGAATACGGATAGAGGGGGTTACACCAATCTCTCCTGAAGGTTTATAGGCTACCATATCCGGAATCTGACCTATCAATGCTTGATCAATGGAAGTCATTCCTGGAAATAAGATCTCTTCAGCTCGAACAGAATAGGCAGAACCCGTCCATTTTTTACGATCTATAGTCTGATATCCGGTAATTACAACTTCTTCAAGCGATTGCTGATCAGGTATCAACTGGAAACGATTGACACTATCCGTAGTCGCTGTAGCTCTTAATGATGTATATCCCAAAAATTTTATCTGTAAGCTATTGCGTCTTTCACTTACACTCATGCGGAAATATCCCTTGCCATTTGTTGACGCTCCATTATTTTCGTCGGCTGCTAAACGAACATGCACGCCTGGAAGAGGATGCCCTGTTTTCTGATCATAGACGTACCCTTCTAATACGTTATCGCTTTTTTTTACTTGTGAAAAAACCAGCGCTGGAATCATTAATAAAACAAAACATCCCCAACTTGCCCTTATAAAAGAAATCATTATCACTATTATTTTTAATCAATCTAAATAAACTTGCGCAAAGATAAACCTTCAACTTAATAATCCAAACAAAAAATATTCTATTTGGAATTGGCTTAATCCGTGAATAATCCAGGTTTATATTCCTTTCAGTTTATACAACTCTCATCTAAAGAAATGAGCTTTAGCGGTTAATTAAGATTAATTGTTATTGATGGTTTATTATTTTTGAAATGTTGTAAACACAGATAGATTCAATTTTTCATACTATTAAAATGTTCGACAGGAGAAAGCTCCCCTTTGTCCAAGTATTAAAGGAATCTATCGGGGGGAGCCATATAGTAGCAATCCACTAGAAGCGTGAGCTGAAAAACCTAGTCTACGTATTGCGTAATTAGCCTTAGCGAGTGCGAACGCCTTCGCTTCTATCCTCTTACAAGGAAAGCCGTTCTAAATCTAGAACGGCTTTCCTTGTACCAGTGTAACAATAACTCTTTGATGTATCTAAAATTTGTTTCCTTTGAGTTCGTTGTACAATGAATCTAGAAAATTCTGTTGTTTTTTGTCCTCTTTGAAATAGCGCTGATAATTCACACTACAACTGGTAATATCCGTAATATTTTGAGGACTAAAAGACCAATCTTCCGTGTTTTTCACTAAAACGCCTAAATCACTTTGACAGTTCTGCCATAATTCGGAAAATTTCGTTGCTTTCTCGTCAATTAATTGGTCAAAGTCTGGATATACCGAGAATCCCAGCATTTCGGGATTCGCAAATTTCACAAACATAT
>JAITLW010000110.1 GCA_031277715.1 Sphingobacterium sp.
TATGGAGTGGAGACTAGCATCAAAACTTTTGACCACATTTCCCGCAGTATGAGAAGGAAGGGCTTGCCAATGCGGAAATGATAATTGAAAATGTTCGTTTGCTATGAGACGAAGCCCTATCGTCTTTTGTTTCTTCTTCAGATCAGGTGTTCGTATTAGTTTTACAGGTACCATGGTGGCTACACTATGTGCAGGGATCACTAGCCCTGTTGGTAACGGAGCAAAGTCTATTCCTGAAGCTGCGGTCGTAGAATCTGGATTGATCTCAATTTGAAAAGGACGATCATAATCTTTTTCTGGACCCGTAATCATCACTTTAATATTAACCGTTAATTCGTTTTGGAGGATTTTTATGAATTCAATAGCGGTATATGGTTGGTAAGGCCATGTGCGCTCGCCTGCCCAAGAGTCACCATGTTGGACGGCAAAATAAATTCCCTCGACACCCTCGTAATCCATTATTTGTTTTTCGCAACTCTGTAATAGACCGGTTATAATCAGAGCTAAAGCGCTTAAGTACTTTTTCATAACTATTCTGTATAAGTTCGTTGTGTTATTTTATTGTACGACCTTCGAACGCAGGGATACCTCACTCTCCGGAAGGGGAACCTGGTAATTGACTAAACTCATGTTTTTGTCTCCTACAAGAGCCGCATTGTTGGGAATATTTTGAGCACTGTTGCGTTTATAGTAAAAAAAGGTCTGTCCTTCTCCCAGAAATTCTTTTCTGTATTCACTCGTAATGAGATTCTTTAGTTCTTGAGTGTTATTGGGAGTTAGATTGTTGACGTTTCTGCTAGTGCGTACTACATTAAGAAGTCGGGTGGACTCCTGTATATTTTCTGTACACTCTGCCGCAATGAGGTACATTTCACTAATACGTATTAAAGGTATCATAAAGCGTCCTGGTGCATCAGTATGGTTCTTGTATTTTTGGTTTGTTACGATTTCTTTTCCAGCAACATTAACCGCTTCCCATACACGATGACGATGGTCATTTGCATTGTCATACATGGCGTTGATGCGGGAGAAGTCTGAATTGAGGCCGTTGACGGAAAGGCGACGGAAGTCTTCTAAACTCGCGGAAAATGTGATATCATACATGTTAGTCCTCAATATGGTATATAAGGAAAAGATGACTTCAGTCGAAAATACACGGTCCGGTTTGTCTGGACTTACGGCTGAGGAAGATGTAACAAAAGGAAAAATATCTTTACCTTCAATTTTTGCATTCTGTATCACGGAACTAGCGTATTTCAATGCATTGATTTTGTCTCCTTTCCATATGTTGGCGCGTGCCAAAAGAGATTGCACTGCAAAATAGTTGAAACGGTACTGTCTGAACAATTGGTCGTTGGGTGTCGTCAGGTTGCCTGATGTCTTGATTCCTTCTTTGAAAATAGGATCACTTTCTTTGAGTAACTCAAGAGCCGAATTGAGATCTTCTTCTACTTTCATCATTACCTCTTCTGAAGATAAAAGAGGCGAAATATCGCTATTAGAAATCGTGACATAGGGTATGCATACTGTCTTTTTACTGTTTTCGGACCAAATCGGACCAAAGAGCCGAAGCATGTCGAAATGTAACATAGCACGAAGTGCTAAGGCTTCCCCTTTGACGATTCCATAATAGGGATTAGGAAGCTTACTAGTAGGAGCATTGCCCGATTTTTCAATGATGACATTGAGGTTTGCTATTAGTTCATAGGCTTTTTTCCAAGCATTATCAAAACCGGTCTTTGTATTGGCTGTTGTATAGTTGAAGACAGCGTAGTCGTAAAATACATTCGTGCTTGAGTTCACGTAATAGTACTGTCCCATAGCGTCGATGTTGGCAGCTGTCATAAAGCGACCATATAGACTGTTATTCGCTAGTTCTACATAAACTCCATTTAAAGCTTTAAGATAACCTGGGGCGTCTTCGAAGAGAACGTTTTCCGAAAGACGGTCGCTAGGTTTGACATCAATCCATTTGGAACAGGAATTTAGTGTTGTCAAACAGAGGAGCAATAATAATATATTCTTAAAATTCATACGTATATTCTTAATAAGTGGTGAACGATTAAAAACGTAGACCTAGGGAAAACGATACCGACCGGGCAAAGGGATAGTCTAGGCCTCTTTCATTTTTTATGGATGAAAACCTAAAAATATCGTTCATGTATATTTTTGTATCCATGGAGGATGCTCCTATCTTTTTTAACCAGGTCTTTCCTATGGTTTCGTACCCGAAAGAAATAGACTCTCCCGCTAGAATATTATCATTTTCTACAAAGCGTGATGAAATTGGAGTATAATCTGTTTGGGATATAGCTCTGAATTTTGCGATGTCACCAGGGTTTTTCCATCTATCATACAGTGCACGCTTATCTTGATTGAGTGCAATGTTCTGCATGGTCACATTTTCAACCTTATCATAGAGCGTCTGCATAAATGCTTGACCACCTAGACGGTATCTAAGGAAAATAGAACCAGTGAATCCTTTATAGTAGAAGTTTGTGCCAATGATACCATCGAGCTTAGGATCACTATTACCTACTACGACCTCGTTGTCATAGCTGTGTACAAATGTCTGCTGATTATCCTTCGTTAAGAATACTTCTCTACCTGTCGCAGGGTCGATACCTAAAGAACGTACAGCCCATAGATCAGAAGGACTAGCTCCATCGTAGTATCGGATTAAATTACGACTTTTATTGTCTTGATTAAACCTATCCAGTGAGTTACCAATGTTTTGGTACTGTGATTTGAGATGACGCATGTTAATATTAACACGCCAATAAAAACCTTCTTTACGAATTATTGAATAGTCCGCCAGAAGTGTTATTCCTTTGGTTGATAGACTGCCTATGTTTTTGGCAACGCCTGTTGTTCCTGTAGATGAAGGGAGGCCAACATATACTAGCAAAGGATCGGTATCCTTATTAAAGTAATCAAAATTAAAACGAAGCCTGTTTTTAAATAATTCAATGTCAAGACCGATATTTCTGTCGAGAGTTTTTTGCCATTTAAGCCCGCTGTTGCCAAAGTTATTAAGAATGACACTTGATCCAAACGGATTTCTGTTATCATTGTTATAGCGATATACGCGCATTGAAATGTAGTCATTGAAGTTTTGATTACCAGGGTTTCCAATGGATCCTCTGATTTTCAAAAGATTTATCCAATCTAAGGAAGAGCGCTGCATAAAAGGTTCGTTATGTAAGTTCCAGGCTAGACCTGTAGACCAGATTATAGTTGACTGTTTGTCCGAACCATATACTGATGAAGCGTCCGAACGGAGAGTTGCATCTAAGAGATAACGCTCCCTGTACGTGTAACCTGTGTTGAGAAATGCACTAGCACTACGTCTCTTAGCCTCTAGATAGATTGGTTTATCTGCATTTTCAAACCCAAAGCCAAATGTAGGGTTGGTAAAATCGTCGTCGACAAAACCTCTCACCTGATAGCCACTACTCAGCGTGGTACCTTGGTTAAATCGCATTCCTGTAACAATATTTACCATGTGCTTTTGGTTTATTAGCTTACCATAAGTAAGGCTGATATCGCCATCATAGTTGGTTTGTTTTCCATTCGTTTCGCTATAACGACCTTGTTTCAATATATCAGTACCTGCAAATTCTGAGTTGAATGGGGATCTGAATACCTCGTTGCGGTCAGAAACTTGGTTAATACCGATCCTTGTGCGGAATCTAAGATCACTGATGACACGCCAATCAAACTCGAAATTATTGGTAAAACCCTGAGATGCCGTCTTGTCAAGATTGTTATTGTTCATATCATACAAAGGATTGTAGATATTAATGTCCTTCATAGAGAATGTGCTGATGTCGAGATATTGGAAAGACTCTAGAAGTTTATTGATTCCTCCGAATTCGTTGTATTTTCTATGGTAAGGGTTCGCTCTGACAAATTTGGAGAAAGGCACCGTTTCCCGGTTGGCAGTAACATGGTCAATGCTTAATGAATTGCTAAAAGATACATTGTCTTTTCTGTATATTATCCGGACATTACCATTAGTCACTGCTCGGGAGGAACCTTTCATTACTCCATTCGTATTGCCATAGTTTAGTGATGCTGAGTAGCGTAAATTCTGATCTCCCCCCTCTGCAAATAGGTTGTGTCTATGGTACAGGGCTGTTCGTAGAGGTTCATTGGCCCAATACGTATTTACACCGCGTGCTACTTCTTTCATCCGGTTGAAATACTTAGCTTCATTATCTTCACTTAGGATGTTACCATTGGCGTCCAATGAACCATAGAAGAAAGATAGCCGCTCGTAATTGAGCTTCTCTTCCGAATTCATAAGATTGTAATTTGTTAGATCAGCAAAGCTTACGGATGAATTTAAATTATAGGTAAGTCGTAGTTGTCCAGGTAGCGGACGTTTAGTCTCCACTACTATAACACCATTTGCAGCCTTCGAGCCATATATCGCTGTGGCAGCAGCATCTTTTAGTATGGTGATACTTTCGATACGATCCATACTGAAGTCGCTGATCACGGAAAGTGAAGACTCAAATCCATCCAGAATAAAAAGTGGCTGATTGGGATTAGTGCCAAATTGTTCTGTAAGCCCTACTACGCTACTTTTTCCGCGTATTTCGATGTCAGGTAGTCGGTTGGGGTCAGAGCCGAAAAGATTATTATCAACAATCGCAAATGAAGGGTCTAGCGTTTTTAAGCTTTGCAGGACATTTTGGTTGCCAATCATTTTCAGTTCTTTAGCTGTGTAAGTTGAAGCAGACCCAGAGAAGCTCTCTTTTTTACGTTGATAAATTCCTGTGACCACAGCGTCTTTAATACTTTCGACTTCGCTTTCCAGCACGATGTCAATTGTATTGTTGTTGTGCAGTTGGTATTCCAGCGTTTTCATTCCTATAAAGGAAAAGATCAGAATCGGTTGTTGGACATCAGAAGGAATGGTAATACTGTAATTTCCTTTTGTATCTGTAAGAATACTGTTTTTTTGCCCTTTTAGACGTATCGTTACACCACTTAGCGTTTTTCCAGTGTTAGCCTCAGATACACGGCCAGTTATGATCCGTTGTTGCTGTAGACTTTCTGCTTTAACTAAATTTTTTTGCTGGTTTTCAACCCGTCGAACAAATGATATGGTCTTGTCTTCTATCTGATAATCAATAGGCTGGTTTGCAGTCACGATTTTTAAAAAGTCAACTAGAGGCATTTGCTTGACATCAATGGTGACATCTGAGGCAGAAGACAAGATACTTTTGGTACTAAAGACGGTATAGCCGCTTTGTTGCCGGATAGCATCTAGCACTGAACTGAAGGGTATTTTATTCCCTTTTAATGTGATTTGTTGGGAATAGCTGGATGCACTAACAGAAAGCATCCCCACCAAGATAAAGAATAGGGTTATTCTCATCACTCGTAATAAGTAATTTTTATTCATTAATTTTACCGTAGTATTTGGTTGGTATAAAATCTACTGTTAACAATTAGGGTTTATCATTTAGCCAAAGCTTTAGGGAAAGGATGTCGGTCCTTTCCCTTATTTATTGGCCCTCCCCGTACTATAATTTGTTTTTTAGGTTTTAGTCATATTCATAAGTTTTAGTTTTTAGAAAGGTTAGTTAATAAATTGTCAATGTTCTTTTGTCGATGTCAAGCTGATATTTGATATTATCTGCATCTAGAAGGCGGAGTACTAAAGAAATATTTTGGTTTCTGAAAGCATCTCCAATAAGTTCACTTTGTGGTACTTTCCCTTTATATATTATATCAATATCATACCATCTTCCTAGTTCATTCATGATACTAGAGAAGGACTTATTGTCGAAGCTGAATTTACCTAGTTTCCAAGCGAGTTCTTTGTCAGTATTGATAGTCAATTTGCGTAGCTGATTTCCTGTGTTTACAGCCTGTTCGTGTGGCTTGAGCAATACGGAAGCGCCATCATCGTTGCCTACTTTTAAGGCACCACTGGCTAAAGTTGTTCTTATTTCTGTTTCGTAGCTGTTTATGTTGAAGCGTGTACCTAATACCAGAACTTGTTGTTGTCTGGTTTTTACAATAAAGGGTTTCTTAGAGTTTACTTCAGTACCATGAAGATCTTTTACAGCTTGTTCATTGACTTCAAAGTAGGCTTCGCCATCTAGGTACACAATTCTGGTATCATCATCAAATTGATTAGGATATCGTAATTTGCTGTCGGCATTGAGCCATACTCTAGAACCATCAGGTAAAGTGATTTGATATTGTCCGCCTCTAGGTGTGCGCAATTCAAAAAAAGCAGTTTTGTTAGGAGAGGTGTTTTGAGCTATGTTTAAACTACTCTCATCGGTATAATTGACGCCATCGCTATGGACAATTATTCCTGATTTTGAGTTGTCCAATTCGATTTTTTTTCCATTAGCTAAGGTAAGGGTTGCCTTATTGCCTCCGGGGCTGATATCATCTTTAATACCGATCAGTTGGTCTGATTGGACAGGGGAAATGTTGAATTTGATATAGAAGTAAGTGCCAAAGCTTAGAAGGCATAAAATTGCAGCTGATACGAGGTAGTACCAGAGCTGTTTTTGAGAAGAGGAAGAACGAGTTTGCTGCTCTATTTTTTTCCATACTATCTGTTTATAATAGGTAGGAGACAAGCGGTTTTCCGCTGTTTCCTTTTCTTCATAAAACAAGATGCTCTCTACTAGCTCCTCTTCTACTTTGGAACAGTTCCCTTCTTCATAGCGCTTGAGAAGTGCATCTACTTGTTTGTGTACATTCATAAAAAGATTAGTGTTCTACTTCTACCTTGTTAAGTACGGTAAAGTAGTGACTGGGGTGAGAGAAAAAATAAAAAAATTATAAAAAGTTAAATAGGAGACTGTTAACGTGTTTTCGGACTATTTTTAATGCATTTTTAATCTGACTTTTTACTGTCTCCTTTGAAATATTTAGCTTTTCCGCAATCTCTTCATGACTCAGTTCTTCAAAGCGGCTGGCTTCAAAAACTTGTCGCATTTTTTCAGGCATTTCACGTAGTGCGTGCTCTAAATTGGATTGTAATTCTTTTTCGTAAATCTGTTCCTCAATTAGCAAGCCGTGTTCTTTCATTTTGTCACCTAAGCGATGAATGTACGTGGCGATGACTTTCTGTCGATCTACTTTTTTTAGAATCTGATTTAGGGTTGCACGATATAAAAAAGAACTTAGTTTTGTCTTTATCTCTATCTTTGTCCTGTTTTCCCAGAGCGCTGTAAATACATCTTGCAGTGTGTCTTGAGCTTCATCTGAATTTATTTGGTGACGCAGAGCAAAGCGCCATAAAGTATCCCAGTGTCTGTGATATATCTCGGCATAAGCGGAGCGACTCTGCTGTGTCTTGATTAGGAGAAACAACTCTTCATCATTTAATTCCGATAATGCTGCTTTTTTCATTGACTATATTGAACGTGTATCCTTTGCTTCTCAATAGTAATGAGTGATTTAAGGATGTTATTAGTAGGCTAAAAGGTCTTTTTAGTTGGAGCAAATATAAGAATGTTTTCAATACAAAATAAAAGTCTATTTGTTTTGTAGTCTTTTTTATTTTGTATTGTTGTAATGGTATTATCACAAATTGACAAAAAAACGCCTGAAGCGGGGAGCTTCAGGCGTTTTTAACTAACCAATTATTAACCTAAATTATGAATACTAGATACTATTCCAATATCGTGCCAAAGTTTGTTTTTTGAGTAAGATAGATGATTCGTAATGAATTTGTAGCATATCCATCTTATAGATATGTGCTATGGTCGGTTTTTGTTTCTAAAGTTTAATTACCTTTGCGCGCTATGACGTCATCCACAAGGGTTTATCAGATCGATCTTTTCCGGTTCATTGCCGCTATGGCAGTCCTATGTTATCACTTTTTATATAGGGGTTTTAAAGCTGGCAATATGTCACTCTTGCGTTTTGATGAAATTGGGTCTTATTTTAAATATGGATATCTAGGGGTAGATATGTTCTTTATAATTAGTGGTTTTGTGATTGCTTTTTCAATAAAGCATCTTTCCTTGCCCCGGTTTTTACAATCTCGTTTCCAACGTCTTTATCCCGTCTATTGGTTATGTCTCTGTGCAACCGCTATAGTCACTTATTATTTTGGAGCTCCCAGGTATGCTGTTACAGGATCACAGTTTTTGGTCAATACGACAATGATACAGACGTTATTTGATGTCGACCACGTCGACGGCGCTTATTGGTCGTTGTATGTAGAAATGAAATTTTACCTCTTGATTGTGTTTTTTTTAATGCTGAACTATATTAAAAAAATCAGTCTCGATTATATGGTCTGTGTGTGGCTGTTCCTTTCTAGCTTACGGTTTATCATAGGAGGGACACCTTTTTATACAGCGCTACATCATTTTTTTATTTTGGATTGGAGTTCCTATTTTATTGCGGGAATACTATTTTATCGAATTTACGCTGTTGGTCCAAGAATTACTTATTTCGCTTTGCTTGCCTGTTGTCTTTTTTTATCTATCTATACTTCGATAGGAAGGATAAATTGGTTGCAGCGCACTTTTCATGAGGAGTTTTCGTCCTATGTTATCGGAGGTGCTATTATTGGGTTCTATATTCTGATGATGTTGGTCGCTTTAAAAAAGATGCAGTTTGTCAATAACCAGCGATGGGTCAAATTAGGGATGCTGACTTATCCATTGTACCTATTGCACCAGCATATAGGCTTTATTATTTTTAATAAACTATATCCCTACATGAATAAATATGTACTCGTGTCGCTTGTGACTGTATGTATGGTGGGATTAGCTTACGTCATAAGTTATAAGATCGAACCTAAGTTACTTCGGTGGATGCGAAGAGATCCGAAGTAACTATATTACATCAGGCGCTTTAACCATTTTAATAAGCTATTCTTATCGCTATACGGAGGATAAATAAGTTTGGAGAGAGCAAATTTTGATTGGTACATCACAGAGCGCTCATGAGAGAATGCCCTAAAACCGAAATAACCGTGTGAACTTCCCGTACCACTATGGTTGACTCCTCCAAAAGGGAGGTGCGGATTGGAAACATGGAGAATTACATCATTAACACAAGCACCTCCGGAGCTCACATTTTTAAGAACATAA
>JAITLW010000111.1 GCA_031277715.1 Sphingobacterium sp.
TAGCCTTCTGTTGATGCGGAGAAATAGGGTAATGAACCTCCGTTTTCACTCCATTATCTAACAGATATGCTCGCAGGCGATCTCTATCATGATGCCTAATTGCAAAAATATGATAGACATCTTCATACCCGTCACTGACTACGGGTAGAATAAACTGCTCTTTTAGCTCGCTCAGATAAATACTTGCCAACATCCTCTTATGTGCATTAATAGCATCGAGATATTTTAGCTTTACTCCCAGAAAAGCGGCCTGAACTTCATCCAGTCTCGAGTTATACCCTACCTCGTCGTTTACATACTTGACAGAAGATCCATAGTTACGTAGCACCTTAATCTGTTGAGCCGCTGGGGTACTATTCGTAATCAATGCACCTCCATCTCCTAATGCGCCTAAATTTTTGGTGGGATAAAAGCTGTAAGCCCCGAAATCACCAATTGTACCGGCCATTTCTCCCCGATACTTGGCGCCGTGGGATTGGGCACAGTCCTCAATAACGCGTAGGTTATACTTAGCCGCCACAGCCATAATAGCATTCATATCACACATCTTGCCATACAGATGGACGACCAATATCGCTTTGGTTTTGGCTGTGATAGCCGCCTCGATCAAGGCAGGATCTATATTATAACTATGTATATCGGGCTCTACCAATACGGGCTTTAATCCCGCGTGTAGCACGGACAACACGGAAGCGATGTAGGAATTGGATGGCATAATAACTTCATCGCCTGCTGAAAAAGAAAACTGCTTCAATGCCAATACCAAAGCATCGAGTCCCGACGCAACACCAACACAATGCTTTACCTTACAATAATGGGCAAAATCAAGCTCAAACTGAGTTACCTCTTGCCCCAGAATGTACCAGCCGCTATGCAAAACCCGCTTGAATACATCAGAGTACTCTTCAAAAAAACGGGAATTTACTTTTTTAAGATCTTCGTAGGCTATCATTTGCTGTAAGGCTCATATATGTAATCACTGGGATCGAAATACTCCGAAGCAAGAACCATTAATATCGCATCAGCAGAGAAATTGTACATTTGATGCCAGTCATTGGTTTCTAGGATAAGACAATTGTGAGGCTGATCTAGTTCAAAAACCTGCTCATTGGTACCATCACAGTTGTAAATACTGCATCGACCGCGAATACTGATCGCTGCCTGACGGGTCAAATGATGCCGGTGTCCACCGCGTATGGCTTCATTCACTCCATATATATAAAAAATACGTTTTACATCGAAAGGGATAACTTTTTCAATAACAGTCAAATTCCCACGATCATCAGTGAAGGTTTTTAAATCGATCTGATGTGCCATAACCCTAAAAAATAAGACTGATGATAAAATTTCTTGAACCTCCCCCTAAAATACAAATTGAACTTTCGCCTTAAGGACACACTGATACGGGGAATGACTAAACGCTCATGAAAAACCTGTATAAATCCAGCCTTTTTTATTTCTTGAGCGGCTCTATATAATGCTGTAACATAAGGCTTATAGATATAGCGCATGTCATTTTCAGAAAGGTGATAAGCCTCAGAAGGGAGATAGGCATTGGACACGGCATACTTAAAACCATGATAATGATAAAAAACTAACTTAAAAGTTGTTGAGGTCTCAACTTCTCGACCAGATACAGCATCTGTATGTCCTTCAAAATCGTACTGCTGGACATTCCAAGGGGCCACCCCTCCACCAAGATGAATCAACTCATGTACACCAGAGAACCTCGTACACCAATCATCTAAATACTTCTGATCTCCAAACCGTCCTTCTTCGAGCCTATTGTAACACCAATCAAGGCATGCTGACCGCCACCACTTTAACACCGCCATTCCCTCGTCTGTATTTTTAAAACACACAAACTGCACACAATATATCCCACTAGTAGCAGATTGGTCATACTCGGGAGTATACCGATGTGGAGTAATCAATACCGAAGCATTGCCCATCTCCTCTAATAAGACGCGGGGATCACTGAAGAACAATAAATCGGCATCCAAATACGTACAGGCTTCCAACTCATAAGTTTCAATGGCATGTAAAATGACTGCTGGGGTACATGTCCAACAGTATTCTCCAGATGTACGTGTAGGTTTGACAGATAGAAGTTCCTCGTCTTCAAAATCCTCAAGTCTTAATACAGTCGCTTTAGATAAGCCCATAGTCGTTAACACCGCATAGCATGCATCATCAAAAGCATAGATATAGAGATGAAAATCTGGGCAATACCGCTCTAAGGAGCGATACATAGCTATCCCTCGAGTGAGATAGACCGAATTAAATAGTGTACAAAAATTATTTTTCATGCTTCCTACACAGTAAAAATCCCTTATCATGACCTGCTAGTTCTCCATCGATTTGTAAATCGGACTCTCCTTCGACATAAGACATAAAGTCTGCCTTCACATAATAGCCCGGAAAATGATGGAGAAACATTTCTTCATTAAAAAACCAAGAAGGATAAGATGCCTCATAAATAGATGGGGGCACCTTCTGAACCGTCAATCGATCTGGCCCTGATTTAACAAATGCAGTTCTATCAAACAAGATATAATCTACATTCAAAGAAGAGAGGGATGCTAAAAACTCATGGGGATTAGGTAAATATTGCACGACGCTAGAAAGAAGAATAACATGAGGACGGATTTTTTCCATACTATCCTCTATAGTATAAAAAAAACCGAGTTGTTCATTTTCAAACTCTTGCTTCCCTATCTCTACATATCTAGACTGCTCAACAATATGCCAAGTCAATGCGTCCAAAGGTTTCATAAAATCCGTAACTTGGAAATAAGTACTTCCCAAGGCCCCTCCAAAATCTAAAACGTGTAACCTATTATTGTATTTCGCTGCGACATACAGTAATGACGCTATTAACGGAAAGGGATACTGTTTCTTATCAAACAGCACGGAGTCACGCTCATATATGGCACGCCCATCTCTGACCTGTGCTAATGCTGCTCGGGTTTTTTGCAAAATATTGTCTTGATCATAACCTGTCGTCTCCTGACGGGCAGATTCCCAACTATCATAGTTTCCAAACCAGCCGTAAGAAGGCGGTGCAACAACAGCTTTTTTCTTGAAGAAAAAACTCATAAAATAATTTTAAATGGATAACAAAAAAACGGTCAACATCCCCCTAGTAGGGGATATCATTACGCTGTGGTTGATAGTTTATACTGGTTTCATCGCTATTAAAATCTATAGCTTTTATCTAAGCAAGTCTTTTACCCAAACCTGGAAGGACCTTTCTTTAACGCAGCCGATGGTTAATCTATAATTAAAAACAATTAAAAAAATGTATCAATATTTTTAAACTTTGCCTACATCAATTGCAACAAATATAATACAACAATCGATTTAAAAAATATTAAATTTACATTTATTTACACTAATTAACACTTATTTGACGGATGCATAATTAAAACACTTACTGGAGCATTTCACAAACGATGGTGTTTAGTATATGAAAACCAATAAATTAACACTAGAACAATGGTATTAAAATGCAATAAGCCTCCTAAAAATGAGACGATTCCAACTCGAGACTACCTAGGATAGCTCATAGAAATGAAGCACTTTTCGTTAATAGAAAAAGAAAATGAGTAAAACTAAAAAATTAATAACTATATTTGGTTGAATAACTTTAAACTATGAAATTTCTGATACCGACTTTCCTACTCTTCTTTGCGATATCGTGGGTATCTTGCCAGAAAGATGGTGAAGAAATCTCAACGGAAGAAGAAAACCTAGCACTCGACCCGATTAATAGAGATAGTATTTCGTTTACATTGAACGAAAAAAACTACAGTTCTAAAGAGATGGATGGTTTTGGCTTTGCAAATAAACAAACTAATATTAAACCCTACGCTGATCGAATGAGCGCTAGAGTACCAGCCTACATTACAGGCGGGCATTGGTGGTACGGCGAAAAAGATTCTCTCTTATTTGAGCAGACATTTTCATTCAAATCTCCTGAATTCACGAACATCACTATTGGTGTAAGTCAAAAATATGCGAGCGCAGACCTCATAAAGAAAGACAACCTATTGGTTCCCTATAAAAATGACACAACTTTTCTAGTAGGGCCAAAAGACTTTGCAACTGACAATAACTTAGAAAACAAAACACATGGTGTCAGCTTGGAGTTAACCCCAATACTGACTACAGAGAGATTGACAACATCAATACCTGCTTTGTCTATACTCGTGAGGTCACAACTCGACAACCACCTACAAGACGACTCTTACTTTCATATTATTAACATAGACACCTTAGCAAATGATGCTTTACGAGTGGAAGCGAGATTCGAGGCTAATGTCTATGCTGAAGATGGCACGGCTTACCGGATTAAAGATGGATTCGTTCGCTTCAAAACAAAACTCAAACAGTTAGATGTCAAATAAAAAACTCTATATCATTCGGCACGCTAAAGCTGAAATACCAACTTGGGAGAAGAAAGATTTTGACCGGAATATAATGGACAAAGGAGCTGTCCGTGCACAATATATCGCCAACAAATTAAAAGGTATACTCACCGTTGATGATAAGACTGCTGTAATCTCATCTACAGCCAACAGAGCAATACAGACCGCACACATTTTCTGTGCATCGTTAGGCTTCCCTGTACAGGATATACTACAGACCAAAGCCATATACGAGGCATATTATCAGGATATATTGTACATTATCAATCAAATACCTGCACATATTAATACTGTTCTCGTTTTTGGTCATAACCCGGGGCTATCCGATCTGACAAACTATATCTGTAACAGCTATATAGAGTTAAAAACATCCCATGTCGCCGTTGTAACACTAGAGGAGGGAATTGATTTCCCTAGCTTATCAGGAGGAACAGGAACGCTCACACAAACAGTTACAGAATAACTGTTAACAGACTCCTACGAACCAAGCCCTAAAAATCCAGTTGACCTCCCTCCGGACAATCCAAAAACGAATGTCTAACGATTCTTGACGCTAACTTTTCCGTATCTTTGTATTATGGCAAATCAACTCCAAAACGAGACATCTCCCTACCTTAAGCAGCACATGCACAATCCCGTGCATTGGATGCCGTGGGGAGAAGAAGCACTGACAAAAGCTAAACAAGAAAATAAGTTAATTATCATTAGTATCGGGTATTCGGCCTGCCATTGGTGCCATGTCATGGAACGCGAAAGTTTCGAAAACGAAGCGATTTCGCAAACAATGAACAAATTTTACGTATCCATCAAGATAGATAGAGAAGAGCGTCCGGATATCGACCAGATTTATATGATTGCAGTGCAGTTGATGACCAAATCCGGAGGATGGCCTCTCAATGTGATCTGTCTTCCCGATGGCAGACCTATCTACGGTGGCACCTATTTCAAACCACAGGATTGGCAGAACATCCTGCTACAGATTGCTCAGATGTGGGAAGAAACACCACAAATGGCACTCGACTATGCCGAAAAACTAACAGCCGGAATACAACAAGCAGAACGTCTGCCTATTGCCGATATTCCGGAACAATATAGCTTAAGGGACCTCAAATCGGTCGTATTACCTTGGAAAGAACAATTTGATTACCGTGAAGGAGGCTACCGTAGGTCTCCTAAATTTCCATTGCCCAACAACTGGACTTTTCTCTTAAAGTATGCGACATTGACAAAAGACCAAGAGGTTCTCGCACACGTACATTTTACGTTAGAACAGATTGCTAATGGGGGAATATATGATCACATAGGCGGAGGTTTCTGCCGGTACTCCGTAGATGAGAAGTGGCATGTACCTCATTTCGAAAAAATGCTGTATGATAATGGGCAGTTGATTTCGCTTTATAGTGAAGCCTACCAACAGTCTCCAAATCTAAGCTATAAAAATACCGTCCAAGAGACAATTGATTGGGCCATCCGTGAAATGAAGGCCCCTAACGGAGGTTTTTACAGTGCACTAGATGCGGACAGCGAAGGAGTAGAAGGCAAGTTTTACACCTTTGAATCAGAGGAATTCAATTTATTGGGAGATGATGCAGAACTCGCTCGAAATTATTTCAATATCACAAAGGAAGGCAACTGGACCGAAGAAAAAACCAATATCCCATTTGTAAATAACAAAAACGAACACCTGATTACTGAAGCAGGGTTTTCTCAAGAAGAATGGAATACCTATATCGCAGAGATAAAAGCAAAACTACTACAATATCGTGCGGCAAGAGTACGACCAGGACTAGACACCAAACAGCTCACAAGCTGGAATGCATTACTATTAAAAGGACTTGTTGATGCCTACCGTACCTTTAGTGATCCGCTGTACTTATCCACAGCGCTAGGTATAGCCGATTTTATAGCAAAAGAATGCACTATAGAGGATTCCCTACTCCATCAACCGGAAGATAACAATAGAAAGATTGCCGGTTTTCTCGATGACTATGCATTTACTATCGAGGCTTACATTGCCTTATATGAAGCAACTTTTGATGAAGCTTGGCTTTATAAGGCCAAAGCATTGGCCGACAGTGCCATCGATTTGTTTTACGAGGTAGATACCGCGACCTTCTATTATACACCTAAGGATGGTGAGGAACTCATTGCCCGAAAAAGCGAAATCATGGATAATGTCATTCCAGGATCGGCATCAAGCATCGTCCGTCAGCTTTACAAATTAGGGATTCTTTTTGATGATGAAAATTATACAGCGATAGCCGACCAGGTATTTGCTAATGTCTTCCCACATATTGCTAGCTATGGATCTGCTTACTCGAACTGGGCAATACAATTACTGGAATTACACTTTGGAACCAATGAAATTGCTTTGACTGGCCAACAGGCCGGCGAATGGCGCAAAGAATTGGAGCAGAACCTCTACGTTCCAAATAAAATAATATTGGGAGGAACAAATTCTACACTTCCTTTGTTAGTAAATAAACAAGAATTCGATTCAAAAGCATACCTTTGTCGGAATAAAACCTGCAGTCTGCCCCAGCTGTCGATTGCACAATTGATTGAATTAATAAATAAGAACGAGGCTTAAACCTCTTTAAACAGTAAAAAATGGCAATAGAAAACAACAACGTAGTAACGTTGAATTACACACTTCACACTATTGAAGAAAACGGAGAGAAAACGTTTGTAGAGCAGACAACAGCTGAAAATCCACTTACATTTCTATACGGTGTAGGAATGATGTTACCAAAATTTGAAGAAAACATTGCTGGTCTTCAGATTGGTGACAAAACATCTTTTGCATTAGATGCTGTTGATGCTTACGGAGAGAGAGATGACAAAGCAATGGCACAATTGCCTGCTGATATGTTTAATGAAACTGGCTTGCCTCCTGTTGGCGAAGTATTGCCATTACAAGACAATCAAGGAAATCAGTTCCGCGCAGTAGTAGTTGAAGTAACACCAGAGGTTGTTGTAGCTGACTTGAACCACCCAATGGCAGGTAAAAAATTAAACTTTGACATTGAGATTCTTGCAATGCGTCCAGCAACTGAAGAGGAGCTTTCTCATGGCCACTCTCACGGTGTTGACGGTACAGAAGGTCACTAAATAAAACTTTCATGATTCCTTTGGACTATCAACAAACGTAAAAATTCTTGATGTCCATTGAATTTAAACACTTTCAGAAAAAAGGAGCAAAGACTAAGGATTAAAGACATCCAACAATCTTTGCTCCTTGCTCTTTAGTCTTAGCACTATAGTTTTACAGCCCGAAGCATTTCCCTTTTCCCTGGTGCACCCGGAGCCTTTTCAATTTTAAACCCTAAGGCCTTCATCGACCGTTTCAGATTTCCGGTAATCGCATAAGTAACAAACACCCCACCCACACGCAGGTATTGACACACATGAGCTAAGGTCTCATCAGTCCACATGTCAGGTTGATGTATCGCCGCAAAGGCATCAAAATAGATAACATCAAATAACTGCTCGCTTTTAAACTCCAACACCTTACAATGAGCTACCTGCCAATCAATGTCTTCCGTAAAATGGACCGCCCCAGTCAGCGCATCTTCATATTTATCCTTGAAAGCAGTCCACACTTCTGGAGCAACATAGTTATCATAGCCTGTACCGAATATAATATCAGCCGTTAAAGGAAAGGCCTCTATTCCACAATACTGCAACTTAAGTCGTTCGCGAATGCTATAATCTGCGGATTGCAAAAAATTGAGTCCGGTACCGAACCCTACTTCCAAAACAGCGATGGAGTCTGTCTTTTCCTTTTCAATATAATATGCTAAGCCAGAATGGATAAAAACATGTTTACTCTCTTGCAATGCACCATGTTTTGAATGGTAATGCTCGCCGACTTCGGCATGATATAACGTACTCGAACCATCGGCAGTAACAACGAAATCCATATTAATCTGTTTTTTTGAACAAACTTACACAAATTCATGGCAAAGGCACCAGCAAAAAGTGGATGAAAATAAAGGGTATTAGAAACGAAATCCCGCCTTAATTCGAGCATACTGATGATTACCAAGCATTTCTTTTCCCTCCCTTGTATTAAAAAGAAACGATCCGTCGATAGAAAACCGTGCCCGAGAATAGGCAAAACCGACCTGCTGTGTCAATATATGACTGGAAATATGGTAATGTTCGTCTTTTCTGCGGGCAAACAAGGCTCCCTCTATCGCCGCGTTATAAAACTGATACATATAGCCTGGAGAGTAGAAAAAATAATACTCTGTTTCATCAGAAAAAAAGCCCCCATTCCCTGTAAAATGACTTTGTCTATAAGGAGCCAATTTGCCTGCACGAAAATATACCTGCCCCGAAAAATGAGAAAAATTCATTCCTCCCCGCCCTACAGCACCTCCGGAAACCTCAAAACGGTCCGTCTGGTTGCGCCATAGTTTTTTCATAACCGCCCCCTCAAAATCGACACCTACAGAGCTACGAAGATTAGACTCCCAACTTTCCACCTCATACATATTGAATAGCTTATGGATAAAACGCTGTATCTGCTTCCCTCTTCCTGCTTCACCCACAGCGCCTATCTCCGCTTTAACAGTCCACAGCCACTCATTGGTATATGTGCGTTGGAATTGACCATTAAGAAAAAAACGCCCTGTGGACGGACGATCCCATTTATAATCCTCAACACCATACACTTCGCTGCCATTAAACAGTTGATGGCCTAGCTCTAAGCGCAATAAATCACCTCTAGCCGAACTTTGCTGTAGCGGTTTATCAAAAGTTATGACCAGTCCATTTGTATAGTACTGGTCTTGTCCTGTCATGAGATAGGAATCATTGTCCGTCTGTAGGCTAAGCGCATAACGTCTGTTCGTCTGAGAGAATACGGTAGATAGCGTTAGGAAAAATAATCCTAACACAAACACTATCTTTATGAAGGGAGAGATAAATCGTCTACCCATTTATTATCTTATAATCAATGATACCGGCCACAACAATAAAACTTTCATGATTTCTTCGGATCACCAACAGACATGAACCGATCCCGATGTTATCGGGGAGCCCTTGAATGCCAATGCAAAAGGAAATCATCATGAAAAAAGTTATTGATGTCCATTAAAAAAACATACACTTTCAGAAAAAAGAGGAAGCCCCCGCTTCACACATTATCTCTTAGTGTAAAAGAAAAGGACTCTCTCTACCAAACTTAAGCTTATTTGAACAAAAAGTAACGTATGGACCAATCTATATTTAAAAAAAATACATTTGGAATACATTTCCATTTTCCTCTTCGAGAATCTTTATTTTATGCGTTTGCATTTTTTTGCATCAAAATAAAATAGTTAAGATAAAATTGACAAAAAAATAAGTTATTTTAGCTTAAGACTAATCGTTATGCAATCTATTCTCAAAAACTACAGCAGCATAATACTACTTCTGATCGGTATCAGTGTTGGTAGCCTAATAGGCCTATTCCTTCCTACAGTGGTTCCTTATATAAAACCATTGGGAGATATCTTTCTTAACCTACTTTTTGTAGCAGTTATCCCATTGCTGTTTTTTGCAATATCTTCCGCTGTAGCCAATATTGAAGGCAATAATCGCCTAGGACGTATACTGAC
>JAITLW010000160.1 GCA_031277715.1 Sphingobacterium sp.
GCCAATGGCTTGGGTCTAGCCTGAACAAATTTTATAGCTTCGTCCCATGTGTTGTACGTAATTATGGGAAGTATGGGCCCGAATATTTCCTCCTGCATTACCCGGCTATCGAGAGGTACATTTTGTAGGACTGCCGGGGCAAAGGTGTCTATCGAATCTCCAGCTCCCCTCCAGGCGATACATGCACCCTGTGTACAGGCCTCGTCCAGAAGCTGATATAGACGGGACAGGTGTCTTGGCGTAATGATTTTCGCATAACTATCCGTATCTAAAGCCCCAGATGGAGTATAGATGAAACGCGTTACTGCAGTTTGAAAATATTGGATGAACTGTTCTTCTTGGTTCTGGTGGATCAAGATATAATCTGGTGCGATGCAAGTTTGTCCTGCATTGAGCAGTTTGCCCCATGCTATCTTTTCAGCTACCTTTTGTAAATCTGTATCCTGGTCTATTAGTACGGGCGATTTGCCTCCGAGCTCGAGGGTGACTGAACTCAGATGCTTTGTCGCTGCTTGCATGACGATTTGTCCCACCTGGGTGCTTCCTGTAAAAAAGATATGATCAAAAGGAAGGTCAAGAAGAGCCGTTGATATGTCCTGATTCCCTAAGGCACAGTGTACTAAAGATGGATCGAATACAGCTGTTAGGATCTCAAGGATGATATTGGAGGTATGTATACTGTATTCAGAAGGTTTGATCATCACTGTATTGCCCGCAGCGAGAGCCGATATCAAAGGTCCCATCGTCAATTGAAATGGATAATTCCAGGGAGCTATAATGAGACAGGTTCCTTTAGGCTGATAGGTTATCCTGTTTTTTGTGAATAGGTTGGATAATGTCGATTTTGCTCTTTGGGGACGCATCCAATGCCGGAGGTGTTTGATCGCAAAATCGATCTCGGAGTAGATAAAATAGACCTCTGTAACTGCGGCTTCAAATTCACTTTTTCGTAGATCCATAGCTAGCGCATTGAATACCGCAGACTCGTGTTGCTGTATGCTGTACTTTAGTTTTTTTAGGTACGTTATACGTTCTTGTACAGATGGTATACCAGTTTGCTGTCTTTGTGCTTTTTGTCCGTCGAATATCGTTCTCAGTTGTTGTTGCATGTGACCTCCTCGTAATAAAAATACGCCTTTTTGTCGCAAAAGAGAAATATGCACTGTGGATTGTTTGCAGACAGGTATGGAGAAAAGATCATGGATTACTCATATGTCGATCAGCCGAAATTCAATGGGATAGCGGATTTTTAATGAATCAGTCAACACGTTTTTAGATCTAATTACTAAAAATGAGTATGGTTATTTTGAAACAAAATATACTGATCGTAATCTTAATATTATAATTATGTAACTTATGGAATGTAAAAAAGATTTATTTTTTATAGAAATGTTTTTATCCTATATTTGCACGAACATATATTGTTAAACAATATGTGTTTACGCATCTATCTATTACCTTGGGGGTTATCTAGAGTACATCGTCATTACATAAGTAGGCGATTTTTTGAACTTAACTTAAGAGAATTTTTTCCAGTGTCAATGTTTTTCTGTTTCGGCAGAGGCTACGGTGCTTGGGATTAATTTTAGGGCATTTTATTGTACAGATTACAATTGTGATCCAAACTGATTTTTAGTTTCATGCTTTTTACTAAGTATGAGCATAGTGCTGTATTAATTTTGTTAACGAGAAAAATCTACATGACATTGTCTTCCTTTTTGAAGAAATTGACTTTTTTTGAGTTGCTTGTTTCTGTATTGACTATACTGCAGTTATATCATTTTTGTATACTGTTTTCCAACTACAGTTTTCCGATGCCTTTGCTGTATGGCCCTTTATTCTGGGCGATGTATCAATATCTGTCCAATAAGAGTGAGTCAGTAATCAAACGGGATTTACTCTTGGGGAATCTTCCTTTTGCTTTTTTTGTGACTTGGTATTTTATATTGGGAGATACTTTTGATTGGGGGTATTTTCAATGGTACCTCCCAATTATGATTTTAGTACAGATAGGCTATCCTTTAGTGATTCTGTTTCGTTTGAAAGATACGCGTAGCAAAACGGAGGGTTTTGTTTTGCTAAAGCAGTTAATGGCGCTAGGCATGGGTATTTTTCTTTTTGTGGGAGCCGTATTTTTGAAACACTATATGCAAGTCGATCTATTTATGGGGATCAATCCGATTCATGCTATTGCTGTTGCTATGGTCTTTAGTTTGTTTATGCTTATCAACTATATGTACTATCGCTTCCATGCTACGGAACATGATAGCGCTGTTGTACCTGTTGCTGAAGTTCCAGTTGTGGCAGCTGATACGGGACTGCTGACACATTGCGGAGGAGAATTAATCCGGGCAATGGAGGTAGATCGCTTGTTTTTGGACTCAAAACTGTCTTTGGATAAATTATCTAATCATATTGGTATTGCAAAAAATGTAATATCCCATTATCTCCGCGATCAGCTTCAGTTAACTTATTACGAATGGTTGGCAACCTATCGCATACGTCACGCGAAAGAAATTCTGACCGAATTCGGTAGTGAATATAAAATCGAAGCAGTTGCCCATTCTTCCGGGTTTTCTTCTAAGACTACATTTAATCGATATTTCAAAGAGCGGGTAGGGGTTTTACCTTCTACTTATAGAGAACAATCTTCATTCAACTAGATATGTTCGTTGTTTTTCTATATGCTACCATTTTTGTAATCGCCCTGCAAGGGCTTTTGTTATCATTTGGGATTCAGAATCGCAATACGATAGATCGTATCTTATCCGTCTTTTTGATACAGATGCTTGTTGATGTAACCTTCATGTTCTTGTTTACGGAGGTTTTCCCAGGAATGGAGTATGTGAGTACAGCCGCGCCATTTGGATTGACTTTTGGTCCTTTTCTCTTTTGGATCTATAGAACATTAGAAGGAAAAGTGGTGTCGCGAGTGAAGCTGTGGCTTCATTTTACCCCCTTTTTCTTAGGGCTCATCAGCTATGTTGTGTTTTTATGCTCTCCTTTGTTTAGAAGTTCTTATACCATAGGTTATTACACTATTCTTTATGGCGCTATGTGTGTGTCTTGGGTATTGTATCCCATATTTGTGCTCACCGCTAAGAAGGGACCAGATAATATCAATCTTGGTGTTTTTAAGTATACGATGATTGTGCTTTTGATATTAACTTCATTTATGTTGCCTTTTGTGTGGGAAAATTACAATGGGGGAGTAAAAGAGGAACCCTTGATGACTGGTGTTGTTGTGATAGGAGCTATGTTGTCCGGCGTGTCTTTAATTTATTGGTATATGCTTGGTCGGCTTCGTTTTGTTCCAGTTTTGGAGGAGGGGAGGAAGCCCGAACAGATTGCCGATGTACCGTTTGTTCCATTATTAACTCAGGAGGTAGAATCAAGGCAATCTACAGATGTATCGAATTTGCATCAACGTAAGATTGCCGAATATCTGGCCACAGAAAAATATTTTGATGCTAGTTTTAAATTGGAGCAGATGGCGCAGGATCTTAATATTCCCAAAAGTTTCATTTCCCAATATTTCACACAAGTGT
Organism: Sphingobacterium sp.; assembly: GCA_031277715.1. Taxonomy (GTDB): domain Bacteria; phylum Bacteroidota; class Bacteroidia; order Sphingobacteriales; family Sphingobacteriaceae; genus Sphingobacterium. Next base: position 3,549 of record JAITLW010000160.1, read on the forward strand.
ATTCTGAAGGATTTGTAAAGACCATAAATTCCTGGCGTATTACCAAGGCCTGTGATATGTTGGTGTCCACAGAATTGCATATGAGCATGGAGGAGCTTGCCTTCGCCTGCGGATTTAATTCTAGAGCTTCCTTCTACCGTAATTTTAATCTTGAAAAAGGATGCTCTCCCATGGCTTATCGAGAGCAACATCTCATTAAATCATAGATGCAATAGTTCGGGGGGGGCTCTCCTTAAATATTCCCTCTTTGGTACATAACTTTCCTAAAAGTATTGTAGAAGGACCTGTTTTCTCAGCTAGACTATTCTCTTTTTGTTGCTCTCCCTTCCCTAGTTCCCTACTCTAATTTCATTGCGCAAGTCAGTAAATCTCCAATAGTATTATAGATTAATATTTCTGCTCAAATCTCATTTTTTACGCTGTCTCAAAAAATATTTCAGAGCATACATTGTAGCTTCTTGTCTACATTTTTTTTAGTTTTTAAACATGTAAGTTACTGGTTTTCAGGTGATGTTTAGTGTCTCATTTTTTAACTGGACAACAACAGGACAAAATGAGACATAAAAATAATGTGGTTAATCTACTTTTGCGCCTTATAAACTACCCGTGGGTAGGGATGAGTGTGTTTGAGTAGTTTCAAGTATGGGTAGTTTATAATAGTATGCAAGGACTACTATTAAGGCTAGCTTTAATGTGGTAAAACGAGGGGTTCGCATAGCAAGTTTTTGCTATAATGAATCGGATTATTTCAGATGTATAAAAGAACTTTTTTCCTTTATATCGGATATCGTTTGATCACCTTAAAATATAGCGCTATCCGAGGTGCCGAATCAGATTGTAGAAATACGATAATTAATACAATATTACCAAATAGTAATTATGGATTTATTTAAAAAACCAAACCTCTTTAACAGGGATTGCTGGCTAAAAATGCTCTGCTTGTCCTTGTTTGTTTTATTTTCATTCTCTTGGTCGTACGCTGATGGGTCAAAGGACTTGTATCCAAGTGGAACCACTGGGGGACGGGCGTTCTTGTACAGTAATTCGTATACTGGAGCTTCTGGTACCACCATGGGGTCATGGCCTTTTAAGACGCTAGGTGCGCATTATGCCTATGTCAAAGCGGGGGAGACTATCCATGCCGCTTCAAGTGCACAGGGTAGGGGAAATGGAATAATTAGATTGACAGCTCCAAACGGAACAACCGTTTATGAGAGTACGAGGAGTAACACGACTGGTCAGATTGGAGCTCGCAAAAATGAGTTGGCAGGACCTAGTGAGACAGGGACCGTGTCCGGGGATAAATACTCTACATTTAATAGAATAGTTGCAGCTGGTCAGGGAGGGATTTGGAAGATAGAATTTTTACCAACGGGAAGTACGGTGTCAAGTTCAACTCCAAGCGTTGCCAGTATTGGAGGGAACGGTAATTGGACACAAAGTGTGAGTTCTGAGTTGATATCGGCTTGGGATGTGTCAGTGCGAAATGCTTCAGGCAATGCTTGGATTGCAGGACGTGTGTACACCAATGTTATGAACCTGCATATTAGTAATGCTCAAACCACCGGGTATCATGGAATATCTTATGTATTGACGAAAGATGGCTACGTATATAAAGTTAACAATAATGGTAATAATGGCGTAGGATTTACTTTTTTTGTCAACAATAATGGGTTTTATGATGCTAGCAGTAAAGAGCCTATTTATAAAAGTCTGGATAAGTCTACTGATATTTCTTCAGAGGTTCATTCGCCGCTGATTGCTGATGAGCATGGACAGATTACTCATAAAATATTTTATACGACACCAAGTGCAGACTTGCCGCAATCTGCTGCAGGAGCCATGCCCGGTGCAAGTACTTGGTTAAAAAATACTCCTCAGGCTCCATCGGTGAGTGATTTGAAGCTTCAAGGTGTGGATGGAACCGGTGCGTTTAGTCAAAAAGGGGGGTATGTAAAGTTTAATTCCAATGCTCAAGGTAGGTATACGATTGAGATAGAAGCAGGAGAGGGCGCTATGACACCCTTTACAAAGAGGGTACTAACTGGCGTATCTGTCGCAGGGTCAAATAGTGTGCTCTGGGATGGTAAAGATGGTGCTGGGGCTTTATTATCTAATGGTGTGTACCCATTGAAAGTATCAGTAGAATTACAGGGGGCAGAAGTACATTTTCCGTTCATTGATATGGAAATTAATCCCAATGGGATGGTTTTGGAGCTCACTAATGGTCCTAATCCCTCTTCTAACGAGCGCTTTAGGGTATATTGGGATGATAGCGATATCACAGAAGGGGCTGGAAATAATAGCGGAGATCCGTCTAATCCCGATAACGCAAGTGTGAATGGGGAATTGAGTGGCCCCGTTGGAAATAGTGGAATTAATGGACATCGTTGGGGACAGAATTATACTAATCTTAATAATGGTTACGGAAACAATAAGTCTATAGATACCTGGACTTATATTAAAGGAGATAAAGTAACTATCACACCAAAAGCTACGATTCAAGTAGCGGATTTGAAAATATCATCGATATCTCACAATAAAACTAACACAGCTGTTAAGGTTGACGACAAGGTGACTTTTACTGTTAAGGTAAAAAACGGAGAATCGGGCGATGGAAACAGTGATGTTACGGGAGCTCCTTTCACTTTCACTTTACCTACTGGATTTATTCCAGATCCAGATGAAACAGTTGTTTTTGCTAGCGGTAATACGGCTTGTGGCTCAGAAGCTATTGCTTTGACCTATAATAGTACAACAAGGAAATATTCATCAACGTTAAACCTACCAAATGGTTGTGAGGTTACCTATACGATTCCATCAAGGGTTACAAGTGCTTCTATATCAGGATCAAATACGGCCGAGGCGACAATATTACGGCCTAAGGATGTAACGGATCCAGATGCAACTAATCCAGATCCGAACACACCGCCTACCAATCCTTATTTTGAATGTAATCCTTCTGGTGGAGCGGTAACCTGTAATAACATAAAAAACACACCTATCATGGTAGCTCCAAGATCTGATCTTGCAGTTACGAAGAGTATAAGTAACAACAAGCCAGCGATAGGAGACAATGTTACTTTTACGATTTCCGTGGTTAACAACGGACCTGATGCAGCAGCAGATGTGAAGGTGACAGATAAATTGCCTTCGGGTTATACTTTTGTAAGTGCTACACCTCTGCAAGGAGAATACGATGCTACTGAAGGTGTTTGGAATATTGGCAGTTTGTCAAATGGAGCCTCAGTTACTCTAACTGTTATAGGCAGGGTAAAACCATCATCGGGCGCACCAAATGAATATAGAAATACAGCAACAATCAGTAACTCCGGCTCAGATGACCCTGATCCTAGTAACAATACTGGAACCGCTGAACCGGAAATTCCGAAATATACTTTAGTTAAAGGGGCTAAGCTTACAACCGACAATGGTACGTTAGGTAAGGCTGATGTAGATGATGTTATCACCTACACGTTTACAGTTAAGAATACAGGTAATGTTACCTTGAAAAATGTTACGGTAAGCGATCCACTTGCGAACCTGAGTACCATTAGCCCAGCTTCTGTTGCTAGTTTAGCTCCTGGTGTTAGCGCTACC
>JAITLW010000179.1 GCA_031277715.1 Sphingobacterium sp.
AGCGGAGATGACCACACCTACCAGTACAGCTAAGGCTAAATTGTGAAGTACAACAGTTATTCCGGCCACTAAGATGCCAACGAAAATATCTGATTTTGGAAACTTGTTGATAACCCGAAAACTCACCCATTGAAAAGTCTGGATAGCAACCATCATCATCACCCCGACCAATGCGGCCATCGGTATCTGTTCAATAAAGGGAGCGCCAACCAGTATGACAAGCATGATGGTAATGGCACCGATAAAAGCGGACAGACGGGTCCGTGCTCCTGCCCCAATATTGACTAGAGTCTGGGCCACCATGGCACATCCGCCCATGCCACCAAAGAAACCATTTGTAATATTGGCAACCCCTTGCGCTACGGCTTCTTTATTGGACCGACCTTTGGTATTAGTGATTTCGTCTACCATATTTAGCGTTAGCAGGGACTCTATCAATCCTACACCAGCCATAACCAAAGCATAAGGAAAGATAATCTGAAGGGTCTCTATAGTAAACGGCACCATAGGAATATGAAACGAGGGCAATGAACCACTTACAGAAGCGATATCAATCACTTTTTTAGTATCTATCTGGAACAGAAATACGAGTGCAAACACCATGAGTATAGCGACCAACGAGGCGGGAACAACCTTTGTCACCTTGGGCCATAGTAAGACGATAATTATCGTCAATACCGTCAAGCCTCCCATCCAATATAAAGGAATCCCCTGCATCCAGACGGCAACTCCATTTTCGACAGTTTTAAACTGAGCGACCTGTGCCATAAATATAATCACGGCTAGCCCATTGAGAAAACCGTACATCACCGGCTGAGGTATCAGACGGACAAACTTGCCAAGCTTAAATAACCCCACAAGCAGTTGGAGAACGCCTCCCAAAATGACTGCGGCAAATAGGTATTGAACACCATGTGTCGAGGCTAAGGCAATCAACACGACTACGGTAGCGCCGGCACCTCCCGAAACCATCCCAGGTCTGCCCCCTAAAATAGAGGTAACCAGCCCCATCAAAAAGGCAGCATAAAGACCCGTAAGTGGTGAAAGCCCGGCTAATATTGCAAATGACAAGGATTCAGGAATCATGGTCATAGCTACGGTGAGACCCGCTAAAATTTCATTTCTATAGTTGATGGGTTGATGGAGGCCCAACACTCCTCGTATTCCTTGCATATAAGTATCCGACTTGATTAAAAACGTAAACCTATGCGGATATAGGGTAATACGGCTTCGTTAGAAATCCCCCAAGCGGCCTGTATCAACATTAAATCGGCAGGGATAAAATATACACCGCCACCATAACCATGGTGCCATGACTGCGATTTTTCCTGCGACATCCAAACACGACCGACATCATAAAAACCGACCAGACCTACGGTACCCGGCACAAGATAGGAGTCGTAACTAAACAGTTTGGCACGCATCTCTAGATTATTATAGACCATCGTCTTACCTGTAAAACGTCTGGAATTAAATCCTCGAAGACTACCTTCGCCCCCAAGCTGAGCATGCTGAAAGAAGTAGGGATCGCCCCATACAGCGTCCAGCCCTGTCCGGTTGGCCAATGTAGCCACATCTTTTCCAAAAGTATGATAAAAGCTAAATGCAGTATTCAGATAAGTATGCTGTTTGCTATCACCTCCTATCTCTGACTGCCAACTCACCTTAGCATAGGCATGCATTCCTTCTTTGGTATTTTCAACATTGTCTCTTCCATCGTAATCTATCCCCACTTTGGCTCCCGTAAAGAACTTACTCCCGTAAAAACTTTCTGTCGGATGTTCGTTTTGATAGTCGCCCAAGAACCGTCCGTTATTTTTACTTTCTTGTGCATTAAAATAGGTGGAAGACGAACCATAGCCCAACCGCAACTTGTTGGAGAGTGGGTATAGCAAGGCTATATCCGCATCCACTACATCGTAACGGTTTCGGTAATAATGTATACCTCTATCTTCTCCTTTTTCATATACGGTATTATTGCCGTAACCAAAGAAGTTGCTCAGATTGAATGGCCCTTGGGATTCGATATCGATGTATAGATCCTGCTTTCCCCATACTGATTTAGCGATTCCTTGATAGCTTAACATAAAAGATTCTCTCCCGGTTAGATAACTTGCCTTGAGTATATGCTTGATGGCAAATGGAGATTTTCGGAATCCTTGATTTTCGATAATATAGCCCAGCCCCATAATCAATCCGCGGTCAATACCGTAATTGACGTCAACAACGACTCCTTTACGATCGTAGACAAATGCATCATAATCGTAAGCATGAACAGCGGTATCTTTGCTCAGCCTGTACCGTAGACCTAGATTTCGGGGTATTTTATTTAAAGAAGTATCCTTATCATCGTATAGGTACAGCTTTTTAGAATTAGAGAAAGAAGATGCAACGCTATATTCATCGCTTCCATCTCCACCAATCAAACGTACCTTTATAGGGGATTTGGCCTCTCCTTCGATACGATAGCTATCGGTTCCGCCGATTCCGTAAATACGGACTTCCTCGGTCTCATGGGGCAAGAAATCACGCTCTACCAATACACGGCCTTCTGTACCGTCCTTTTTCTTGTTATTAACTTTTAAACCGATTACACCATCTTTTTTGTAATTCAGCTTTATAAACTCATTTTTTGCAGATAAAGGAATATCTACCACACGAGCTAAGGCTTTATAGTATTCTATCCCCGTATGCGACATTTCATCTCTTCGGGATCGGATATTATGAACTAATTCATTGGCACTCAACTTTACGATTGTATCGGGCATAGCCAACATCGCATTCTCGATCAAGGAATCTGTAAGTGTCTCTTGTACCAGGTTAATTTCGGACTCCCAGTCTGATTGGTTTAATCCGTTCAAGAAGAAACGGTCAAAGTGACGGGCATTGAAATTCCAATGTGAGATATTTCTGATATGCGGACTGAAAGGTTGCAAATGCGCTTTCAACCATTGGTGGGAAAGCAGTACGGGAAATACACCCGATGTTTTGTAATACACTTTATCCCTATCTCTCGGCACCGGGGTATAGGTTTTCTTTCCCTTTTCTTTTTCAGGATCCCATCTCCAGTTGTCTTCGTGCCGATCCCAGTCCCCAAGAATCATATCCAATAAACGCGCCCTTAGTGTCAGGTCTTGTTCCACCCGGGTATCGTTGTCCTCGAGCACTTTACGGATCACCTTGAGGGTATTGTCTGTTTTTTCATTTTCGAAAGGCATCCGAGGCTCAAAGATATAGGCCCTGTTTTTGAATATCTCTCTAAACTCGCCCAGACGCTCATCGTCTCCGACATACACGAGCTCTGGCTTCGCATGGGGAATCCCCAACGCTTCATTAAACGGAGGGACCGTCAATGCGCCGAAAGGATGGGTAATAGAAATCTGATCCTGGACAATATCTTTTATAAACGTCCCCCTAAGATTCTCCGGCAGACTCCGTTCAGGATACTTCTGGATAGAACGTAGTACCCATTCGCGACCGTTGGGGTCTACCAAACGTAAAGACTGGGTCTGCATCCCCCCTCCTAGCTTAACGATCTCCAATCCTCCCTTTTCGATGCTCAAATCGATCACACGCATCGGCACAGGCGTATTATATAACTTACGATAGCTATCTCCAAACAAAAAACGACGGACGGGGCCTACTTTATCATATTCAGGAGCGATCAAAGCGCTGGTACTATCTGCTTTTTGTCCGTAAAGACCAAGCGGAAACTGTGTCACTATACCGCACAACCACAGGCTCCAACCAACGGCTTTATATTTTAACATCGTATTTCGTTTGCTATCTTGCATACCTTATATCCTATAATACGTTCTATCTTTTATGAAATCACATTAACACGCAAAGCCCGTAGGCCACTGACTCCTTGTAGCTCTTCGAGTATCAACTCTTCTACATGGGGCTCAATCAGCCCCTCTCCAGCTACAGAAAGAAGGTCTTCTATCAAAATAGAGACTTCGGCTTCGCCTTGCACCACAACAGCTATCTTTCCCGGTTGAACAAGTCTTTCTTTGGTTCCTTTTATCAGAACTTTGTCAATCCGCTTCTTTATCATTTGATACCGGATATTGTATCCCCCTTCGACATCAAAACGCCGTTCGTCATCTCTAAACGAAATATCAATAGCATTTGGATGCACAAAAATCAACTGGGTGGTCTCCATCGCAACCTGTAGATTATCTTGGAGCTCACCGATCTGCCGGCTGATCTGGGCCATGGATATCAATTGCTGTCTACGGAATAGTCTTAGTAATTCAGGATGGAACGGTATAGAAGGTGAAATCGACTGGCCGACATAGAAATCATATTCTATTCCATCAGTTCTAAATTTTTCGAAATAGGAAGGAAATTTTGATTGGATAAAATCATTCAACCGTCCTATATTTTTACTGATGACGGTATTTACAGCCTGGAGTGAGTTTTCGAAAGCATCTTGATAATAATTAGATCCTAGATGCTCAGCGTATGCCTTAATCTGCTTATCCAGCGTCGTGTCCAACCATGATAATGTCAAGACGAAAGTAGGGACCTCTTCTTGGAAAAAGGCCGTGATATCGTGCATATGCTCTCCTCTATTGTCCGTAGACAACCATGCTTCTACCTGTGCGACTTTCCTGTTAAAACTTTTTAACGCGGCCATATCTGGGTAGCACCCCTCAGGAAGGTAACTCATTAGATGGGTCAATCTGTCCAAATGACGCTTATTATCTTTTCTAAAAGCGAGATTTCGAAGTAGAGTCGAATCTTTGACATCGACTCCGCCATACAAAGGATATACATCTGTAAACGTAATCCGCTCCAAATTTAGAATCTCCCTATTACTATCGTCATCTTTAAGATATTTGGCAGCGGCTTGATTAAAGCGCCATTGTACCGCAGGCTGTAAAGCTGTATAATGTTGCAATATCACGGTCTCTAGTTTGTTCTTAAACCGAAGACGAAGGTCATACCCCAAAAGGGTAAGAACTGGAAACAAAGGAGATATCCTCGTTAAAATGGGAGGTGACAACTCCGAATCGCCACGGGTATACAATTCCAGAAAACCGACAGGCTCCCCTTGATGTTTGAGCGGAAAACAGACATAACTACGGACTTCCAACGATTGCATCTTGGCCACGAAGTACTGGTTTTTCGTGTCAAAATCGGGATGTATATTATATGCTAAAACAAAAGGTGCTTCTAGATATTTAAGAATATGATCTTCAATGTTGTCGACATTACCATCAAGATAATCACTAAAAAGCAGGTAATTTCGGGCCACACCATCTTTAAGAATAGGCACGCCATTGAGATACAGAATCGGGAAAAGAGAACAATGTACATCTTCCTTGTCCAGCACACTCTTAATCTTATCTAACAGACTGTTTATAAAATCCGTACGGGTATACTGGGTAAAATCGGAAATCATTTCCTGAATTCTGTCTACCACAAAATCTACAGTAGCATCGGTAAACTTCAGCATAGAGAAACCTTCAAACACAAAGTTATCCAGATGTATACTATCCAAGAGTGGCTGGATATTAGCATCTTCCAACATCTCTCGTCTATTGACACAAGAAAAATCTATCTTGGGTAATTCTGCTTTGGGCCGTACCGATACGTAGCTAAAGTCAACAGTTAACTGTACATATTTCTTTATTCCTTTTGGGTCGACATACTCATAGAGGTAGGGATTAATTGTCATTGGAATACCGTAGAGGCGATCAAGCACTAGCTCGTACATAATATTATCGACAACAACGGCATTTTTACAGAATAAACCAGAGCTATTGTCGATAATAGGCTGTAATGGATAGGCTAACGTGCTGTACATAGACTCTGTCCCAGCAAACAAAACAGATGGGATCGGAGTAGATACTCCCCAGGCTATGGTCTTACGTTCAGCCAGATTATTGACCCAACCAAATATCAATTGAAATGCTTCTAGAAACTCAGGTGCGGTGTCCAAAGACAATTTACCCTTAATACGTTCCATTTCTTCAATACGATCCACGACCATCTGCGTTATCCCATCAGTCACGGTATCTATCCCATTGAGGGTTTTTAGGCAATTGTAAAAATTAGATAAGGACAACCCTCTCTCATCGCTCGTTACAGCGGTCAACTTATCTATGTAGACATTTTTTGTCTTTATCATTCTATCCTTTCGGTTTTATCCTATAAATCTTGGCCTCCGCTTTATTCCCCGCCTCACTGGATATATAGAGATTCAACTGTTCATCAAATGTTAATCCTTCGGGTTGTTCAAAAGTATCCCGTTCGAAACGGATTACCTGTTGAACGCTAAAATCTTTGTTCGTGACAATAAGTGCCCTATCCACAGAAGAAATAATGTACCACTCCTCTTTCGTTGGGTGTTTGGCCATCGCTGAGGCTTTGAAAGATTTGCCCATGGTCTTGTCGAGTTGCTTTATTTCATCGATGTTGATAACAAAGGTTTTTTCAACAGACAATGCTCCATCCGACGATAGATTCAATTGATATCCAGTGGTCGTTTTTGCCTTTTTATCGTCTTTACAGCTTTTACAAAGTACATGGAGTTTCTTCGTTTGGGTATCGTATGCCATAGACTCATACTCGCCGTTGGGTAATAATGCGTTGTGCTGTTTTACCGCCGATTTATCGGTGGCCCCTATTGGGAAACTGTATATATCACCATTACTCTTTAAGACAAAAAAATGTGTACCATCACTGGCAATTCCCTCATAATCGCCACGTCCGGCAAACTTGAACTCGCCAATAACCTCTCCCTTCTTAAGGTCGAACGTAAAAAGAATGCCCTCCTCGTCTTGAACAGCAAAAATCGTATGTGGGAAAGTGGCCAAATAGGTGATACCGGAAATTTCATCCAATACAGCCGGCATAGTGAAGGCCTCACCTGAAGTCAGAGCATAAGAAAACTGGCTTGTATCCTGCTCGACCGTTGCTCCTTCCTGTTTAGTAGCATTGGGATTGCAGGCCCATAGGCTATTGATAACAATTCCGAAGGTCAAGCAGAGAAAGATTCTCAATCTCTTTGTAGACCATTTTAAATTACTTGTTGTCATATCGCTAATAAGTTACTATTGCTATAAAAAAAGCAATTACTGATAAAACTAAACCAAACATAAATATACCGTAGGCATAACGTAACAGTCTGTATTTGCGCCCCAATACCACTCCTTGGGAATACACGTCCTTAGTCATCATACCGTATAAAAAACTACTATCTTCCATAACCTGCTCCATCCCGGATTTATAGGCATCGAAAGGCATTCTGAAAAAGTTTCCAAAA
>JAITLW010000274.1 GCA_031277715.1 Sphingobacterium sp.
TCACCTGTCAGTAGCACACCGTTCTCTTTATTCGTAGGTTTAGTCCAAGACTTACCTCCATCTAGAGATTTACGGATCAGCACAGTACCGTGATGCCTGTCCGGGCCCAATAAAAATAGTTCGCCTTTATGTACAAATAATGAACTCCAGAATGCGCCACTTATTTCGCTTATTTTTTTCCAGGAACGTCCCTTATCTTTTGAGCGATAGATTGTCGTAACTGCCTGTTGCCACTCCGAACTTTGTGGTCCAAAAAAATCATGTGATGCCACATAGTCACCATTGGGTAATATAACCAGACTTGGAGATCCTATATATTTCTGGGTTGAAGCCGGTTGATAACAGACTACATTTCCCGGTACATGTTCATATTTCTGAGCATTGACATTTACAGCTCCAAAGCCCAGTAACATCACCGCTAGCATAATATTTCTTTTCATTGCATTTGTAATTTTACAAGTTCAAATTATTCATTCTATACTGTTGAAACAGCCACTCTATAGTTAAAAGCAGACCTAAAAAAGAATAAAGATAATCATTTAGAGTACTGATTGCAGCTTTTCATAATCTACTTTCAATTTTTGCACTTTGATTTTCGCATCCGCATCCAGCTCATCAATATCTGTACGTCTGCAAACCGTTTCAATATCAAATCCACTTAATTGTAAATAGTACTTAGCTGCTGTTGGGTACGCATAATGCATCACATCCATATTATCGATTAAAAATTTTTGCACTTTATCGACCTTACTCTTCTGGAAAGAATCATTATAATTATTACATATCCAGACAATAAGTTCTGGAAAATAATTACCCTGAATACACGATAGACCTGCAGATCCAGACGCTAGACTATCCACCGCATGAACCATATACGCATCATACAGACCAAAATCGCTTACAGCATCCGTTTCGTTAATTTTCGCTCGTATATTTCCGATATCAAGAGATGTATCTTTATGGTACATGATTCGACCGGTCTTGGCCAACTCTCCTAAAAAAGCAGGATCAATCACTCGCTTATAAGGCACAGGACATTCATAAAAACCTAAGGGTACATCATCGGTCAAAGTCAGCAACTGATGGATATTAGATCTAAAAGTAGCTTCATCATCCTTCTCTTGAGCCATTAGACTTGTTATCACAATAACAGCCTGTATACCTGTAGCATAGATTTCTTTTACAAATGCAGCTTGTAGTTCAATAGATTCTGCAAAGGTCCCAGTTGCAACAATAGGCACTCTCCCGTTCACTTTTTGTACTATAAATGAAACCGATTCGATCATTTCCTGCTTCGACAAATGGAACATTTCGCTCGAAAGACAATTGGCAAATAACCCCTGTGCACCAGCACTTAAATAAAATTCGATAAGTTTTTCTAAGGCACCGTAATCTATACTCTTATCCTCACAAAAGGGCATAAGCATCACGGGAATAAATTCTTTATTATTCCTAATCATAATATTTCAATATGTTGTTAGTTTATTTTGTTCTTAATTTTCGGCTTATATTTCCAAATAAAAATATAGTTAGTGTACCTACCACTATAATCATGTTTGCATGTAATGGATTACGTAGATAGGCCATATTTTCGGGAATGAGATAGGAGAAAGTCATCCAAAGAATCACACATATTCCGACGATGGTCCCTACAATAGCATCACTATTAGTCGCCTTTTTACTGATTAAACCTAGTAGAAACAGGCCTAACATACCACCAGCAAAAATACCGGACAGAGTCCACCAGACATCTAGAAGGCTCTTGATACCAATCATAGCGATCCCGCAGATCATACCGATCACTCCCACGATCACGGTTGCTATATATAATACTTTCAAGCTATTTGTATCCGAAGAGTCCTTATTGAAATACCTTTTATAGATATCCTCTGTGAATACAGTTGCCGAAGCATTCATACCCGAACTAATGGTACTCATCGCCGCCGACAGTATCGCGGATACAATCAACCCAAGCAATCCTGTTGGGATCATGTAAACCATAAAATGAGGCATGATCTTGTCTCCATAATCAGCAGGCGACAATGTAGCGGCCAACGCTGCTACCTGCGGAGTTTGCACTCCTAGCCCGAGTTGTTCCGAAGCCGCCTGCAATTTTATCGTTGCTAATAGCTCAGGATGCTGCATATAGTAAGTATAAAGACAGGTCCCAATAACAAAAAACAACAAGGATACTGGCACGTAAATCCATACGCATAGCCATACAGATTTATTTGCTTCTTTAGGGCTCGATGCTGTATGATAACGTTGCACATAGTTCTGGTCCATACCAAAATTGTTCAAATTGATAAAAAAACCGTACAGCAACACAACCCAAAACGACGAGTTTACAAAATCAAAATCCAATGTCCCCAGGCTAAATTTGTTTTCAGCTATTCCTACATCAATAATATCCTTAAAGCCGCCAGGTACCTCCTTCACCACCAGATAAATGATGATGACCGCCCCTACAGTCTTCAATATACCCTGCACCACTTCCGTCCAGATTACAGCTTCAATTCCTCCCATCACAGTATAGATAACGATACAGATTCCTGTCACAACCATAATAACCACCATACTGTAGCCCGTCAATGCCTGTAATGTCAACGAAATCCCGAAGAAAATAGAACCTATACGCGCCAATTGAGTCAACAAGAAACAGACAACGGCATAAGTCCGGGCCCAAGTACCAAATCGTTTTTCTAGGTTTGTATATGCGGATACCTCTCCTGTACTTCTGTAGAAGGGCACAAAATACTTGGTAGCCAACCAAGCCGCCAATGGCATAGAGAGACTAAATGCAAATGCATTCCAATTTCCACCAAAAGCTTTCCCAGGAACCCCCAAAAAAGTATTTGAACTTAAAAATGTCGCATAGATCGATATCCCTATTGCCCATCCAGGGATCCGGCCAGCGGCCCGAGTAAACTCATCGGCCGATTTATTCCTTCTCGAGAAATAAACTCCAACGAGTACCATAGCCAATAGATAGACCACGATTATGGCAATATCAAGTAGGGGAAGATTCTTCATAATTCTAATTGTGTTAATTCTTTATATGCTTGATATAATTTTTTATAGATAGCGGCACGTTCAGGATTACAATGGTACGTTTTTGAAACTTTAGCAGCAAGTTTTATTTTTGCCGTATCGATATCCGGATATGCTCCTGCTACCACAGAAGCAAAAATCACAGAGCCCAAAGCACAGGTCTGTTCGCTGTCCACTACCTGCACATCACACTCTAAGACATCTGCCAATACCTGTACTACATACGGCGCCTTATTAGGAATCCCTCCTGTTGCGATGACCGTTTTTATAGGAATATTATAGGAACGAAAACGATCGATAATAGCCTTAGAACCAAAGGCTGTTCCTTCTACCAAAGCTTTAAAAATATGTCCAGCCTCTGTGGCAAGAGTAATCCCGTACGCAGTAGACGCTTTAGTAAAATCTGCATCTGGAGTCCGCCGTCCATTATGATAATCAGTAAATAGCATATCGTCTACAGTCAAAGGGATAGCTGCGGCTTCTTTTGTCACGTGCTCAAAGAAATTATCCTCCAACACTTTACGTTGCTGATCTGACAGGTTGAGATTTTCTATTTCCAAAACTGGTTTAAGCATCATCTTCTTGAGCCAGTTATAGATATCGCCAAAAGCAGATTGTCCTGCCTCGAACCCGACCATTCCAGGATCAATAGATCCATCCACCTGTCCACAGATTCCCTCCACCAACGGAGGATTATCTTCCTTGGGAACCACCAGCATATCACATGTCGACGTACCGATTACTTTGATCAAGGTGTACGCTTCACTCCCCGCTCCTACAGCTCCGTGATGAGCATCAATTGCACCTACATTGATCAATGTATCTTTATCAAAACCAAACCTCTTCACAAAATACTCTCCTATTTTCCCAAACTCTTGATCTGAGGTATATGTATTAGTATAGAACCTATTGATCAGATGATAAAAAGTAGAATCCAGTGAACAGAGAAACTCAGACGACGGTAGGCCACCGTGCGATTCATTCCACATCGCTTTATGTCCTGCGGCACATCTATTACGTTTTATTTCCGAAGCCTTAGTCGTCCCTGATAAATAAGCTGGTATCCAATCAGACTGCTCGACCCAGGTAAACGCCACCTTAGCCACCTCCGGATCGACACGATTTATGTGTAGGATTTTCGACCAGAACCATTCAGATGAATAGATTCCTCCACTAAACCGTGTATAGTCGATCGCCCATTTTTTTGCCAAGACATTAATCTCATCAGCCTCCTTTATCGCGGTATGGTCTTTCCAGAGGATAAACATCGCATTAGGATTCTCCTCAAAACCATCACATAATGCTATTGGCTGACAACTTTCATCAACGGCAACAGGTGTAGACCCCGTAGTATTCGTCCCAATTGCTTTTATCTGCCTGATTGTTTCTGGTGGCAGATCTTTCAACAATTCGGTAAAAACATGATCAATAGACTCGATATAATCGAGCGGATGCTGTCTATATTGATCTCTTCCAGGATTACAGTACAGCCCCTCTTTCCAGCGCTTAAAGTAAGACACCGCTGTAGACAATACCTTTCCTGTAGTCGAATTGACCAACAACCCACGCACTGAATCCGTGCCGAAGTCCATTCCTATTACCAGTCTTCCCTCCATTACGACAGTTTTAGTTTATTCCACAAAAATTGACCTTGATACCCATTGCCTCTATAGCGGCACCTTTTATTGCGGCAGCACGTGCAACATCAAAGTCACCATCTACGTAGACTACCTGTATATGATTTGCCTTATGTTTGGCCATCATTTGATCCCGGCTTACCCCATCCAGCACCCCATGCATAATCGGCCATTGTCTATCCGTCAGATTCCATCTGCGGTTGGTTTCCTCTGCAGGTAATTCTACAACCCTTCCTGTACCTATATCGCACAACAGTTCATTGTTCTCTATATAGACTCTGCTCCACACGATTTTTCCCGGCCGGCTGATTCCCCGCAATGTACCGCCTCCTTTTTTAAAGAACATCGCCGGTTGGCGAAGACTATCAGCCCCTTCATATCCACCAATAAAATGCGAAGCAGGAGCTGCACCAGAAATCAAAAACACCCAGACAAACTCGTTAACACCATCGACTATATAATCCTCTCCGTAACGCAGGTCATGCAAGGTATTGTCCCCATTCAGCCCGAGTGCATTCCATAGATGATACGTAACATAGCCATCGATTCCCGCACATTCATCTACTTCATTAAAGTGAGGCAAAGCCTTACCAGGATACAACTCTATACCTGCTTCACTATAGACTGGAGGCCTATTCGTATTATTCAAAAGCCCCTCTACAAGGTCACTTGCAGGTACAAGGTCCTTTAATCCTTGTTGATACTGAATACCGATGGTATCACAGCCAAATTCGTCTGCCAACCGCAAGGCGGCGATATACATTTTACATTGCTCTATAGTCTGCTCACGTGTCAATTCCGTAGCCCCATCTTGTCCCCAATCAAACGACATCCCTTTGTTCAGCATCCAACTCAAGACATTTTCAGCATCACTATCCGACACTGTCAACATTTTAGCATACAAAGTGGATTGACTTAACCGTTCTTTAAATATTCCCAGCTTATGAATGAGAGCATCGGGTACAATCGCATTAAACATCCCCATACAGCCCTCATCAAATACCCCCATTACAATTCTGTCATCAAGTATCTTATGAGCAAGCTTCTCTGCCACATCGCGATCTTCTTTAGCTAGGTCTTTTCCATCAAAAGGTTTGACATGCGAATAGTCATGTGTTATTGTTCCTTTTTCTGTCCACTCCGCCAACTTATCCATAAAAAAATCATCTGTAAAGTCCTTGCTCCACAAAAAGCTGTACTCTACCTCGGCCTTGGTCAGTGATCCAGTCAGGTTCATAGCGCCGACCAATCCTGGATAAGTTCCATCCCAGTTTGCCACAACCAATATAGGCCCTTGATGTGCTATCAATCCCGCCAATACATGGTGACTATACTGCCATACACTTTCTGCTACAATAAGTGGAACCGTCTTATCTATATTTCGAAAAATCTTGATCCCTTCATGTTGGTAATCGATAAACCCATGGCCTTTTTCAGCATTGTAGCCATGCGCCCGATTGATTTTCCATCCCAATTTCTGAAACGCTGTCTGTAACATTTCTTCCATTTTCTGTTGCATTGGCCAGCAATTAAGGTTTGCTGCTGGTCTTAGATCTCCACTGCAGACAAGGATTGCTTCTTTATTGTTTTTTGATACCATAGTAAACTTATTTATAATAGGTATTACAAAAATCAGAGAAGATTGGTCAGAATTTGTTTAATAATTTAGCTAGTTATTCCAACATTTTATCATAGTGTTGTTTATCTCGTATCATTTTCACAACTTTAGTGAGAAAAAAAGGTGTACAAGAATTATGAAAGCGAAATTCCATCAAGTCCCTAAAACTAGTGACCATACATTTAAAATCCGACATGATTTGTTACCCCATTTCGGAACCACATGGCACTACCATCCAGAGATAGAATTACATTATCTCATCAAAGGAGAAGGAATCCGTTTTATCGGTGAAAACATCGCCAACTTTGAAAAGGATGAGCTTATACTATTGGGCAGTAATATCCCCCACACCTGGAAATGCAATATTAAATCCGATAGCGAATATTATGTAGAGGCTCTCGTATTACATTTTCACCCCGAATCATTAGGTCACAATTTCTTGAGCCTCCCCGAAACATTAAAGGTTCAAAAACTGCTTACACTAGCTCGCCAAGGTTTGATTATCCAAGGTAACTCCAAGCAAAAAGTTGTGAAATTGATGAATAAAATGAAAGAGTCTACGGGTATCAATAAGATCGTATATCTATTAAAGATATTTGATCTATTGAGCAATAATGCAGAGTACGAAATCATCTCGCCTAATTATGCCAGTTCATCTTCCAATAATTTTGACGACGAACGCATAAACAAGATATTCAATTATACTTTTAATAATTTTAAAAGAAATATAACGCTAGAAAAGATGTCTGAACTGAGTAATCTAAGTGTAACATCTTTCTGCCGATTCTTTAAAAACCTAACACAGAAATCATACTACGACTTTCTAACCGAAATCCGCATCAACCATGCCTGTAGGCTATTGATCAACTCTAATATGAAGGTAGGAGCCATTGCAGAGGAGAGCGGTTTTGAAAACACCTCTAATTTTTACAGACATTTCAAACGATTTAAAGACAGTACGCCAAGTACTTTTAAAAAGGATTACTTAAACGATTTTGAAAAAGGATAACGAAAAATTAATTCAAAGTACAAGTTAAAACGGCTCCGATAAAATCGGAGCCGTTTTAAATCAATTATTTATCAACTTCGCCAACACTTTTTCCAATTCTTCTCCATGTAACCCTATCCCAACAATACGTCCATCGGGATCAATAAGGTAATTCTGAGGAACAGCCCGGATAGCGTACTTCACTGCAGCTTCATTCTTAAAATAGCCCAGGTCGGATACATTAGTCCATACCAATCCATCTTTCTCTACGGCATCTATCCAGGCTTTCTTTTTAAAGTCTAAAGAGACACCCAATATCGTAAAGTTCTGATCCTTGTATTTGTGGTAGGCCTTCACAAGGTTCGGATTATCCTGCCGACATGGTCCGCACCAAGAAGCCCAGAAATCAAGCAATACATACTGTCCCCGGTAATCCGACAGCCGTACAGGTAGCCCAGCTGTATCAGCTTGTACAAAATCAGGCGCTAACTCTCCTACTTTGAGACTTTTCATTGTCTGAAGCTGATAGCTAAACTCCTTTCCCTCGGGCGTCTGCTTCAATCTTTCCGTAAAACTTTCAAATAAAGGTTCAATTTCATCTTTATATTCTTCCCTTGAACTCAACATCTTTAAAGCAAAAATACTGAAATACGAATCATCATGGCTCCTTGCAAACTCCTCGTACTTAGGGTAGAGATTAGCAAACACTTCATTTTTCCTTTCCTTCAATTTCTCTATCTCATCTTCACTTTGCGTATACTTGGTCTTCCTATTGAGACTTATCATCTCTTCGATACCTACAAACTTTAAAAAACCTTCGTAATCTTTGTTCAAATCACCCTTTGTAATCTCCGCTTTATAGAGCGAATCCGTAGATTTGATTTCAAAGACTCCCTGTTCCAAATAACAATCCTTTGTATCTGCATATACCCCATTTTCACTATGTTCCAATACCAATCGCGCATTGACATCACTTTCAAAAGGCACTTGAAACACAAACTTTCCCTTTTTCAAATAAGTAGAATCAGCATGGGACACCCCCTGAATCTTATAACTCAATTTGATTTTGTTACCGTTTAGCTTTCCGATCCGCCCTTTTATAATGGACATTTCCTGTCCTGTTGACTGCCGTGGAATTATCGTCCCCATCACTAAAACACCAGCTATTATTATACTCCTTACCCTTATCTTAACTATACATCCCATTAACAATCCTCCCTCTCTAAGTTTACTATTCATAGCCATCGTTTTGCGTTAAATTCACGTTCAACTTGCGTTCTTGACTTGGTATCGGATACCATATACCAGTAGACTTCCATGTTTCAGGCTTGATTGCTCCTATAACCTCATTTACTTTTCCTGTCCGTTTCAGGTCAAACCAACGGTGACTCCACTCCCCGAAATACTCCATTCGTCTTTCCTTTTCAACAGCCAATAACGCCTGGTTTTTATCGGTCAATTTTACATTTGACACATTCGCACGTTGCCTCACTTTATTAATATCGTCTTCCGCTCCCTGTATATTTTCGAGTTGTGCTCTTGCTTCTGCCCGAATCAGGTACTGTTCCGGAAGACGTAAGACAACATCATATTCATTTCCTGAACCTGACCTCACCTTAAATTTAGACAGGAAGTCTTGTCCTGCAGAGAAACCTATCCAAGCAATTTTTCTTTTATCTCCTGCTTCAAAAAGGGATAATAATGTAGGGTGTATTACAATAGCTGGTGTTGTCCCTGGATTAGGAATCGTCATACTTCCCACATAAGTTGCTCCGGACAATGACACATCTATAGCGAATATCGTTTCATCACTACCATGAGTAAACACCGAGTTTAAATTTGAAGACAACTTATACACTCCATTTTGCTCAATTACATCAGAAGCTAAACTTTCTGCCTCACTATATTTACCTAGATACAGGTATACTCTAGCCAATAGTGCCGTCGCGGCCCATTTATTAGCTCTGACACGCTGTATCTTACCAACAGAATAATTGGGAGGCAACAACTCGACCGCTGCCTTAAGATCGGCAACTATCAAATCATAAATACTAGCCACGGATCCCCTTGGCGCCAATTTGTTTTTATCTAGGTCAAGCCCAGTAATAAGAGGTGCGTCTCCAAAAAGATTAACCATATGGAAATACCATAATGAGCGCATAAAATGTGCCTCTCCTAATGCTCTTCTTTTGATTTCATCTTCAAAGTCCCCTTCTTCAACACCTTTGATAATAGCATTAGCTCTATAAATTCCGGCATACATCGTTGTCCAGACACTAGCTACAGTCCATTCGTTGGACACCAAACTATTGGTCTCATAGGGTTCATAAGAGGCTACATTTGTAACCAAATCGTCTGCCAACAACCCATTATTAACCGAAAGCATCCCTATAGAGCTATTCGTTGCGATAGTATACATCCCTGCAATAGCTGCATTTAGACCAGCTACATCCTTAAAGATATCCTCAGTTTTCACACCGTGCTTCGGTGGTCCACCGTCCACCCAACTCTCACAACCGCTAGTAGTGAACAAAGAGATAAGAAGACCTATATATATAATTTTACATTTCATAACTGTACGAGATTAAAAACTTGTTTGAAGACCGATTGTATACATTTTCATTGGAGGAATAGCTGTTCCCAGTGTTTCGGGATCATACCCAAGATAATTTGTTATCGTCCAAAGATTCTGTCCCCGAGCATAAACATTAAGCTGTTTCAATTTCAAGAACTTGAGTTGCTTTTCATTAAACTGATAAGTCAGTGAAATATTCTTCAACCGGATAAATGAAGCATCACCAAACGTTGCATCAGATGTTTTATAACGATTGTAGGCTATCCCAGCTGCACTATTACCTTTCATAGTGTATCTAAATGGTTTATTCAACACATCGGCTACGAGATTATTAGCCATACCTGGCACATAAGATGTATAACTATTGTAAATATTATATCCATCCTTCTTTACGAAAGAAAACAAGAAGTCTAAACTAAAGTTCTTATAAGAAAAATTATTTTGAAAACCTCCATAAAACTTAGGATCTGTATTTCCCAGTACAATATGATCACCAATACCTGTTGTCACATACGATCCTGAGGAGATCACACCATCTCCGTCTAGATCTTCAAATTCTGCAATTCCATCTTTAAAACCTAAAAAGTGATACCCTTGTTCGACTGACAACGATTGTCCCATTACATAATAATTGGCAAACTCCGAGCTTTCTAAATCAGGATAATCTACCAGCCTATTCTTTGCGACTGTAAAGTTGATAGAAGAACTCCAGCTAAAATCCTTTTTCTTAATATTCTGTGTATTCAAATTAAGCTCCACCCCTTTGTTCTCTACCAAGGCTCCAAGATTGTCCATATATTCTGAGAAACCTGTTTGGGCTGCCATCGGAATATTGATCAATAGATTATTTGATCTATTTCGGTACCAAGCGGCACTAAACGAAACCCTATCTTTAATAAAATTTAAATCCATCGCAACTTCCAATTTTCGGGTCACTTCCCAACGAAAATCTTTATTACCTAATCTTTCTGGATTTAAGGCAGAAACACCATCATAATTTGCTTCAAACAAAGACGAGGTATAGAGAGACATATATCTATAATCTTCGGTAGGCTCATTTCCTATCGTACCATAACTAGATCTAATTTTCGCAAAGCTTACCCAGGGCATTTGATCTTTAACAAACGATTCTTCACTAATCACCCAGGCAGCGCCCACACTTCCGAAATTACCAAACCTTTTACCAGGTCCGAAACGAGATGCTCCATCCCTTCTCCCATTTAGGTTCACGATATAACGATTATTCATCACATAGTTTAAGCGTCCAAATACCGAAAGGTATCTACTTGCTACATTTCCACTGTTCATAAATTGCGTGGTAATGGATGGGATATGGTTGTACAATAAATCATTTGTAAACGTCCCTATCATGAGCAAAGGCTGGACCGATTGTCTTGACATAAATGTCGACCCTACAAGTGACTCTAGGCGACCTGGTCCAAGAGTACGCTGATAGGTTAATTGTGGCTCAACAGTAAAGTTTTGGTTATAATTTGTAGTATAAGTAACCTGCCCTGTAGTTGTTGTATTCGGATTACGAGCATTCCTTGTCAACGCACGAATATTTTCCAAATTAATACGGTTGAATCCAACATCAGTTTTAAATTCAAGACCTGGAATAATCTTATACTTCAGACTACTGTTCAATAATATATTGTCAGTCTTCATATCCATCGGTGCTAATAAAGCTGCTACAGGATTTGCATAACTGTTGTGCCAATATAAATTCCCGTCCTCTTTATACAATGGTAAATTTGGAGGTAGAGCGTAGAGATTGTTTACGCCTGCCGACGGAAGATTATTTATATTTTTAGTATACGCACCAGAAAGATTAACGCCGAACTTTCCATTTTCAGTCTGCGACTGTAGGTTAAAGCGCAATGTGGCTTTATTGTCCTTAAAACTTCCAGGGAATACCGATGTCTGATGTCTATAATTCGCACTGATAAGGTATTGTGACAATACCGAACCTCCTGAAAAACTAACTGTTCCATCGGTCACACCAGCCATATTCCCCATTACATGATCAACGAAATCAGTATACCCATCACCGAAACTCAAAAGATCTGGCGCATTCGCCAAAGTAGGAGTTGATTTATCATTTTCAAAAGCCTTTCGACGGATATTAAGATAATCTTCCGTCTTTAACATCTCTAATCCATTTGTAATCTTAGTAGCACCAGTATAGACATTCACACCTACTTTCATTGCGCCTGCCTTTCCTTTCTTGGTAGTAATCATAACCACACCATTTGCCGCACGTGATCCGTAGATTGCTGTAGCGTCCGCATCTTTCAAGATATCAATACTTTCAATATCGCTAGTAGGTATGTTATCAAAAGGACTGAAACTCCCCCCTAAAAGTGGGTTCGGTACGGGCTGACCGGATGTTAGCTCCGTCGGAATCGCTGTAAAAGGAACACCATCGACGATGTACAATGGTTCAGATCCGGCATTGATTGTATTCTTGCCTCGGATCACCATACTTACACCACTCCCCGCAACCCCAGATCCCTCACTTATATATACCCCTGCCACTCTTCCTGACAATGCCTGTAGCGGATTAGATACCGGTTGTTTCTCCAGATCTTCGGCACGTACTGTAGCAACAGCACCTGTTGTCAATCGTTTTGACGTCTTACCATAACCTATCACCTGTACCGCATCCAGCGGATTGTCCAATACCGTCAATACAATATTTCCCAACTGTGACCGGCCAATTAATTCTTTAGACAAATAACCAACGTACGAAACCACCAATATTTCGCCATCTGGCACATTCTTCAGCACAAAACTCCCATTTGCAGTAGTTTGCACACTCTTTCCCAATCCTTTGACCGATACGGTAGCTCCAGCTAATGGTTGTCCATTCTGTCCGACAATACGCCCTTCCATATCTATCGTAGCCTGTAGTTCGGTTCCTTTGGTCACTGCCGCATCACGTTGTCCTTTACGAATGGTAATTCCCTCCGTAGTAACCTGATAGGTCAGTGGAAGACCTTTCAACGCTAGTTCCAATACTTCTTTGATGTCTGCATTTTTCAAATCTACAGAAACCTTATAGCTATCACTGAGCGTCTTTGCATCATAAAAGACATCCACATTGCTCTGTTTTCTTATCTCTTTAAGTAAGGAAACTACCGTTACATCCTTCATCTTCACGGTGACCCTTTGTCCAAAAGCCATGGCATTCGCCTGCATGAGGCAAGCTGTAAGCACGGCTGTCCCCAACTTAGTCCGCCAGGCCAAGGGGATACTTCCTAGCATCCTCCCGGACCAGTTCTTGTTCTCTGATTGATTCATTAAAAAAATGGTAAATTATTGTTAGTTAATTAAATTTCATGAAGTGACCACACTCAGTACCGCGTCACATATACCTTTCGTCCTTCTACCTTAAAACGTACTATCTTGGTCGACTCGATAAATCGCAGTACCGATGACAGACTCTTCTTTCTCGAAATCCAGCCTCCAGCGGCCAAATCCTTCGGTAACGACTCATCGTACACCATTTCGACATCATACCAACGTTCGATCTTGCGCAATGCCGTACGGAAGTCTACCTGTTGAAATGCAAAATCGCCATCCTTCCAATCGGTTACATTATCAAGACTTACGGTCCTTATCCGGAGCTCACCATCCCGATTCACTGCCTGTTGTCCAGGACTAAGCAACCGCTCTACTCCCCCAGCGTATAAACGGACAGCCCCTTCGAGAAGCGTAGTAGCCACAAAGGGCTCATCATTATAAGCGTTGACATTAAAATGCGTCCCCAATACCCGTACCTCCTGATTCCGGGATTTGACAACAAATGGATGTTTCGAATCTTTCGCTATCTCAAAATAGGCTTCCCCTTTCAGGTGTACCACCCGCTTTCCGGCCTCCACTAATGCTGGCCTATAGGTCAATTCGGACATCGCATTCAACCACACTGCAGACCCATCTGGAAGCAGCACACGATAGGTCTGTCCCCGATCAGTAGCTAATACGTGTGGATGTTGTCCATCTGCCTCTGAATCCCCTACACGATAAGTCAGTTCACCATCTACTCCTTTCTCCACCATTATTCCAGCTTCCGAAGCAATCTCTCCCTTTACAGCATCTCCCAATACAATAGTACGTCCATCCGCCAGACGTAACGTCGCTCCCTCTGTACCCGCTGGGATATCATGATGAACCAAATCGGTATCTACCCCTGACTCTGGAGCATTCAGTCCAGAGTAATAGAACCAACCTCCGATACATAAAATAGCGACCACTGCGGCCACTACAGATAACCGTTTCCAGATTGGTTTTTCTATCACACGTATCTTTTTATCTTCCTGATCCGCCTTAGCAAAAATCAGCCCTAAGATTGCGTCAGCCCTTTGCTCATCTAGTCTCCCTTCCGACAGATCCTGCTCCGTACTATCAGGAATCAGATCTTTTACCTGTTGTTGATAAAAAGGATCATTGATATATCCCCATAATTCGTCCTGCTCCGCCATGCTGATACGCTGTGCAAAGTAAAGAGCCATTAAATCCTGTAGCCTTTGATGAGATAGTCTATCCTGATCTGTGTTCATATTAAGGTTAGTTTTCCCTATTTAATTGTATTGACACTATAACAACAGCAAATGGGGAGATGAAAAGTAATATTTTTTTAAAAATCGACACAAAAACAAGTAACAACCTGTATAAAAGACTATTAAAAAACAAACTTTGAATAAAAAAATTAAGAAAAGAGCAAGGCAAATAATAAAGTATAGGTGATACCCATCGTTTTAAAATGATTTCGTATTTTCTTGATAGCTTCCTTCATGTGCGAGTGCACTGTTTCATAGGATACCCCCATCTGTTCTGCCGCCTCCTGATATTTCAGTCCCTGAATATGACATAGTTCATAAGCAACCCGTTGCTGAGGCGTTAAGATTTGTAATGCATTTTCCAATACCGCTGTTGCCTCCTTCCAGTGTACGGTATCTTGAGTTGGGTTAACATTGACCTCCGCCTTGCGGATGATTTGTTCTTTAGATTTCGACTCCTGAGCCATCTGCCGCAGGATATTGAAGGAATGATTCCGAACGATACGGTTCAGGTAGGCTCCAAAGTTATCGACATCAACCAATCGTTCGCGTTTTTGCCAGATTTTAAAAAAGATATCCTGCACGACCTCTTCTGCCCAATATTCAGAATGTGTCAGCTTTTTACCAGAGAGATAAACATAGTTATGGTAGTGTTTAAAGAGCAATGTAAAGGCATGCCTGTCACCATCCGCTATTTTTAACAGGAGTTTCTTTTCTTCTTCTAGTAGGTTGTCAGCCATGTGATCTGCTGTCAAAACTACAAAAAAGTTACACATTTCATTGAACAAGCCGTAAAAAAAGCGGAGTTTGAATCAAACTCCGCTTTTTTTACAACCAGTAACCATTTACAAGTCAATCAAAATTCGCCAAATACAGATATAAATTACTCTGAGGGCGTATAGCTCCACAAATCCGTTCCTTGTCTAAAATAGATTTTACCATCTGCTCCCAATACCATTAGACTCGCATTATCCCGTAATTCTTTTAATTCATCCTTCACGAGATCATAACTATACAGCCTATCCGTAAGCGTAAAATAAATCAGTCCATTGGGATGCGTTACAGCTAGACCATTTCTCCAAATATGGCTTGGCTTCTCCTTATAACTATAGATTTCTCTTTTAAAGAGCGTCTTTTTTGATTTCGGGTCATATTTTATCAACGCACCATCAGCAAAGCCCCACATCCCCTTATCTGGGCCTATAAAAAGTCCTGATACAGACCAATAATCTGCTATAGAATCGGTCCATAGTACTTTCTTGTTTTCAGGATCCCACTCGAATATGCGTCCCCTATTTTCTACCGGTACCGATCCCAAGCCTCCAAAGATTGTAGATCCACCAATAATATGTCCATCAAATTCTATAAGCGAGGTAATCGCTTGGTTGGGAATCACATTTACAAAACTTTCTAGTTTTTCAGTATCAACATTTAGATGCGCAATTGCTCCACCTAACTGACCATAACCTGTAATTGTCCCAAATAACATCTCGTTTCGGCTTTTCACAGGAAGTACAGCAAAAGGACGATCCTGATTCTTAATTGCCCCCAAAAACTTCGGATTTCCTGTAGCAGTATTCCACGGTCGCGTCACATCATAAGAGAAAATTTCTGCTTTCGTATAATTACCAAAGTAGATTTTATCTCCCAGACTACTCATTCCCTCGGTCTGATGAAGGCCTGGATAATCCATATGCTCACTTGTTGTTGGATCAAAAGTACCGTGATTCCCCGCTAGATATCCTGCACTCCACACCTTTCCATCCGGACCCCAGAAAATAGATTGAATGCTAATAGGCGCCTTAGGTACATCCAATAACATGTCGTCTAGAATCTTTCCTGTTTTGACATTTATGGTTAATACACGATGGAGACTTGTCAATACTTTATAATTACCTTGGGCATCTAAAAAACCAGCTCTGCCCCTACCTGCTACCTTTGCAAGTTCTTTAGCTTCTGGATTTGCATCCTTAAAATCCATCATATACAGCGTTCCTCCAGCAGTATAATATACTTTATGCGAATTCAAATCCTTAACCATTGATTTCAGTTCTATAGATGGCAGACGCTGTTCGTATTTACACGAACTAATATTATATACAAAGGTTTCAAGACCTTTGGCACTATTCAACCAACCAAAGATCCGGTCTCCTCCAGGCAATCCTGCCACCAACTCCATATCATACACAAACTCATGGTCCTTGTCTTCATCAGCTAAAAGATCTTGCTTCCGCTTTGATTTCAAATCCAATTCCACAAACGCGGCATGAGATCCCAATCCAGCATATATTCTATGTTTTTTTTTATCGTAGGCAATACTTCTCACATACTCCTCACCCGACTTTAATGCTCCATTTCCCACATCCCTAAATCCTGTCTTAGGATCATACTCAAATACCTGAGCACTAGGGTAAGTTCCACCATATATCTTACCATCTTTACCAGCAACCAAATCCCATACAACCTTCTGACCAGGTAGTACCACCCCTAAATCATTTATCATGGTGTCCCCTAGCGTATAGCTGTACATTTTACCATTTCCAGAAACATATATCCGATTATCAGAAGAAACTTCCATATCCCAAGCACCATCAGTACCGGGCAACAAGGAATTGACAATCATACTATTGGAATTCAGCTCATACCCTATCAAACGTGCCGGTACACCCCGCACGACTGTAAATACGTACTCTTTGCCCTTACCGTCACTCAGAAAATGGCTACCCTGTATCGCTGCGGCAAATACCTGAGGACCATGGTTTGTAAACTGTGCCATGGCCTTTACGAAATAGCAGCTTATGACAACCATTGAAAGTATCACTCTACCTATTTTTAATCCCTTAATTTTTAGCATTTATTTTCCCTATGTTTTACCTATAACTACTTACTTATTTCATACACCTTACTAATAGTTTACCTTTAAGGTATTAATCGGACTATAGAACGTATCAATACATAGTGTATCTGGTTTATACAGTGTTCTGTACTCTAAAACACTATGTTGCAATAATCTTGTATAGGTCGAACTATTCGTTTTTACCCCTACAACAAATTCCCTTGGATCGTTATTAATGTTGATGTAATTCACTCTTGTCCCGATCGATGTACTTTCGCTACTTCCCCAGTTCATCACTATACCCTGATTTGCCGGAGTCCAAGAATGGGATATCAGAGTCCTATTCATTAAGGTGCTCACATAACTCGGTCCATAAGATGTACTGCTGATATTGCTTGCCAATGAACGCACACCATCCTCATGGTAGTGCACGACATCGAAACTATACGCCCCCTCCTTCAATGGTATTGTAACTGATATCGTATCTATACCTGAACTTCTGACTATCGGTACTTCTAGAGAATCCGACTTATTACGCCAATATATTTTCGCTTTGTTTATATTCTGATCCGATAGAATCTTCCATTGCAATTTGATCCGTTCATTCCCAGAAAAAGCCTTTAGCGCTTCTGGTTTAGCGGCATACCGAATTTCACCTGTTTCCTGATACTTGGTATAATCGTTTGACTTAGCACAACTCAAAACGACTCCAATTACCAACCAGTACGTAAATTTCATACTATTTCTCATATTTTTTGTCTTTGGCGTCCTAAAGGCGAACCCCACATTTAAACACTACAATTAGTTACTACCCCAGAATGTTATCTCATGAAAAGCAAAGTTTGCACTTCCGGCCCAGTTAGACAACACTTTGAGACGAATATACCGTATAGGCCCTACGTCTGTCTGTAAGCTCACCATATCTCCATCTAGCCAATATTTCTTATCCTCAGCCGTGACAGGACTTACGCCCGCAAGATTACCAGATGGCTTGAACTGCTCGTGTTCGCCAAGTTTTACCCAACCGTTCCAGCTACCATCTGCTGGCGGTGGGCCAGGGTGCCCCCATACTTCATATTTTTTTGGATTGCGATCTGAAAAGCGATAGTAATTGTTCAGTTTCATTCTGGACAAGATGTACTTATCGCCAATATCAATAGTGATATGCTGCGGTAGGGCTGCCGCGTTTGACGTTACAAAATACCGTGAATAAAACGACGATGAATACGGATTGTCATAATCTACTAGAACTACATCGTCCCATAGAAATTGCCATTGCACGTAGGATAGTCCCGGCCAAATAGGTGTATCACTAGGCAAAAGAACCTCTTTAAACTTCGCTTTTGGAATTAGCTTCTCGAATAACGGTTTCATCTGAACATACAAGGTATCCGATGTATTGCCAAATCGATCTTTTATAAATACACCAAACCTATTTTCCTCCGATTTCATCCCTCTAAATGAATGACTCAGCTTCCCTAATGTAGAATACTCAGAGCCATACTGTACGAAATCTCCTAACGAATCATTGTGCATAATAACCATTCCCAACCGGGCTTCCGAATCATTACCTTCCCATTTTACATTAATTCCTCCAAAATCAGGAGAAAGCTTAAGACTCTCGTATACCTTTAGATAAGGGGGTTGTAAACATGTAAATTCAACCCTTTCAGCCGTAGATCTATGATTACTTTTATTAACTGCATAAATATCAACCTTATAAGTATCTACCTTAGGTAATCCCTCTACTTCTATTGTTGTAGTATACTGCGAGGATATAAACTGTTTTAACTTTCCGTCTGGCATGTGCACTTCGGCTACCACGTGAGACAACGATTTACTAGTTGGTAGAGTATAATTTATTCTCCCTCCTCCCCATGTAGGTTCTACTCGTACATTACTGACCGGTCCCGTCGGTGCTGCGTCAGCTTCTATTGGTCCGTGCTTTTCCTCCGAACATCTTATCGTCGACAACCCCAGCACTATAATCATCGTATATATGAATATCTTATTCATAGCTTTTAACATTAATTAGGTTACCAGCCTGGGTTCTGAACCAGGTTGGGATTAGTTTGTAAATTAGATTCTCTTATGGGCCAAAAGTAATCTCTAGGCGCGTTGAAAGTCATATTATGCAATGTACGTACTCTGTAATAATCCAGTTCTGTACCTCCTAGATAATTCCATCCTCTTACAGGTTGATTCTGTAAAATTTCTGCAGTCTTCCAGCGTCGTAAATCCCAGATGCGATGTCCTTCGAAGGCTAGCTCAATTCCCCGCTCTTGCATTATTATAGCCCGTAAGCCATCCTTGGTGTTCGGTTTACCTGGATTTCTGGAGTGATTAGCCCAAGAATCAACCACTCCTTTCAGCCCTGCTCTTTTACGTATCATATCTAGATACTTTATAGCTTCCTCTCTTTTATCCATTTCATTGCAAGCTTCCGCATACAGCAGAAACAGGTCAGCTAGCCTCATTTCGGGCCTAGGATACTTTTCTGTAGAATACTTCTGCGTGCCTATACCAATCTGTTGAAATCGCCAATTGACCAACTTTTTCGCCCAGTACCCCGTCACATTATAGTACATATCACGTAACTTACCACTAGGCTGACCGTTTTTCCCCCTTACATACAGTGCTGACTGTTCGTCCGTGGCACCTGGAGCATTGGACATAAACCATTTTGCACCATCAAATGCAATCGAACCATAAAATCGATTCTCCCTATTAAAATTGAGCTTAGCTGTGCGGTGACCGGGTACTATATTAAAGCGATCCGCGACAGTAGCAGCTTTCACTTCAAACCGTCCCGCATAATCGAAATCCAAATCTTCATTGATAGGAACCCCATTCTCCGTGTAAAACAATTCGGCCATACGCATCGTAACAGATAAATATGAAGTATAATCAACAGGCGTAGTAATACGGCTGTCGATCTGACCGGCCAGATTAGCATTCTGAATATCACCAATAGCTGTTTCACTATGGTTTGTCAATCCCCATATCAGTTCCGAATTCCATTTGTCGGTTATCGCCCCCCTTATGTTCATTTGATAGGTTGTCGAATCAGAAAGCTTGTATCCAAAATCACTAAAGTAATACAGGCTATGATTTCCTGCAGTAGCTGCCTCAATCGCTAACTTTCCTGCCTCAACAGCTTTTTCCCATTTCGACTGATCATAACTAGCATTGAACAAAAGTTGTCCATCCTTATTCTTGAAATTATTGTAATCTTGATTTCCATTGAAAAGAGGGCTGGCTGCCATTACCCAAAGCTTAGTCTTCAGTGTTAGTACGGCCGTTCGACTTATACGGCCAGCCTCCGTCGTTACATTCACAATGCCATCGGGCAACTTTGTCGCAGCCGCATCCAATAAATTCGAAATATAATTTACAACCTCATCAACAGGCGCTCTTTTTACCCGCATAGTCTCAGGCGATGCGCCTATAGGAATAGCCGTATCCATAATCGGAATTGGTCCGTACATACGCAATAAACAGAAATGGAAATAGGCTTTCAAAAACTCCACTTCACCTATCCAACGTCTACGATCCTCTGGCAATAAATCCAACACCTTTCCCTCATCCTTTATATTCTCCAAAAAGATATTACACTCCCGAATAGCCTGCCAAAAATTAGAACCATGCTTGTCTCCATCCCAAAAGTTCACATAGGGCCTAGACACATTCTGTTCACCCAATGCTATTTTCCATGGCGAATCCAAATCATATGTTTCCCGATAAGTCCACATCTCATCACCTCCCGTAAACATAATATTCGCTACAGCCACGCCCCCTGCATGGGCTCTAGAAAAGGTATAGGAATAACATTTATGTAAAAACTTTTCAGCTTCATGCCTGTTTGTAAAAGCATGATCGATTGTAGCTAAACCGTCCGGCACCACATCTAGATAATCCTTACAACCGCTGGTTGCAAAAACCAACAAGGCTAATACAGTTAGCTTTTTTATATTTTTCAATGATCTTTTCTCAATTTTCATACCTATCTAATTATTTATTGAGCTTCTTATATCCTGCTCTTAAAAACCGATATTTACTCCTATATTATATACTCTTTGCAGTGGGTATCCCAGTCCGTTTCCACCCATTTCTACATCCCACATCTTAAATTTACTCCATACGAAGAGGTTGGATGCATTCGTATACACCCGCATATTACCAACCTTGATACGTTGAAGCAACTTATCAGGCATGTTGTAGCCAAGCTCAACAGATTTTAACCTCAGGAATGCCCCGTCTCTCATCCACCAGGTTGAAGTCTGCGTATTATTGCTGACCAACGTACTCGACAATCTTGGAAAAAAGGCATAGACATCCCGATTATCTTCCGACCAATGACTATCCGCAATCCCCTGTAACAGTCCATTTTGCATACCACTATATTTTGGATTTACATCCATTGCAAAAGGAGTAATATTGGTAGGATTTATAAAGAAGGACGATCTTGCTGACCCCTGAAAAAACGAGCTGACATCAAAACTCTTGTATCCAAAACTGAAACCGAAGCCGTAAATCACCTGTGGGGTAGTCGGCATACCAATCGGCACCCTATCCAAGGTTGTAATTACACCGTCGCCATTTATATCCCTATATTTAAGATCTCCTCCTAGGTAGTCACCAAATTGCTTGGGCGAATTCATCACCTCATAATCATCAATGAACAATCGCTCAGCAATATAGCCGTACACCTGGCTGACGGGGTTACCAATACGAGACAGATGACTATTTTCCGGCAAGTATTCCGGTTCTTCATAGACATCGTACTTACTCGTTGCATAGGTAAAATTACCGCGAACCGTTAAAAAAACACCGTTTCCGAAAGATTTGTTATAATCCGTCGCCACCTCAAACCCCTGTGCCTTAGCCTCCCCCACATTAGCTTGTACCGCAGCTGTAAGTCCGACTTCATTCGGTATCGAACTCCTCGTCATTAAAATATTAGTACGCCTCTCCCTATAGAGATCAAACTCAATGTTCAAGCTACGGAATAGTCCCATTTCAAAACCAATATTAGATTTGTATGAAGTCTCCCACGTAATATCTCTATTTTCATAGCGATCGACCCTTACGCCTGGCTTTGTATAGTCATAGTTATATCCAAAAGAATAGCCTGGAGCATTCAAATCCACCAGTGATAAAAAGAAAAAACGGTCAGACTCATTACCTATCTGGTCATTCCCAACTAAGCCGTAGGTTCCTCTCACTTTAAACTTATTTACTACTGGAGCTATACTATTAAAGAACTTTTCATTATGTGCATTCCATGCTAAACCAATAGAGGGGAAAAAACCATATTTCTGATTCCCCCAAAAGCGTTCAGAGCCATTATATCCAAAATTGAATTCAGCAAGATAACGTGTATCATAACCGTAGGTAAAACGTCCCGAAATCCCTTGGTTTCGTTTAGGGAGAGATAGTTGAAGTTTTTCAATATTGGAAGTTACCGCTGTACCATCGGCTCTTACCTCGGGGTTTGCAGTCTGATAATGCGAAGCCAGATAAATCAATGTTGCACCGATGTCACTTTTGCCAATAGAAGTATTGTAATTTAATGCAGCCTCTACATAATTGAATTTATTGACTATCTTACTTCCTGCTGCGTAATCAAGATATTCTCTCCCGCCCTCGTCATTCAATAGCTTTAAGCCTGTATATCCCTGTTCTTTATCAAATACAGCACTATAATAAAAAGGCGAATACTGCCTAGTTAGGGAATGCTCCGAATTACGGCGAGTATACCCCATGATACGACCTGTCAATCCCTTGAGCAAAAAATCAAAATTCTGCTTAATTTCTCCTTGCACAGTGAGGTAAGACCGCTCTGTCAGTTGATAGCCGGAGACAGCTTTAGCATATGGATTATTATAAAATGCACCGTCTCCTGGTCTTCTAGCATTACCAAATAACACGTGGTTGGCGGTTGGGCTCAACTCCTTTGGAAAATAAGCCGGGAACGCTACCGGGTTTGACCATAATGCCTGGTTAAATACAAAACCACCGCCACCTACTGGACCATTGTATTCATAGAACTGTCCTTGAGTACGTACTGTAGCGTCTGTAGATGGCGTCAATTTAAAATTGACATTACTCCGCATTTCATAATTAGAGGCCTTAACATTGCTATTAAAGTTCTGGGATTTGACCTCTCTTATTATTCCATTATCAATATTGGCTGTACCAGATATATAATATTGAGCCTTAGATCCGCCCCCGCTTACATTACCATTGACTCTCGTGTTGTTCGTATAATCCCGGATCAGCATGTCAATCCAATTGTTATTCGGGTATAGATAGGGATCTCTTCCCAAAGCCGTCATATCGATTTTACTCTGTGGATAAGGCTCTTCAAAATTTCTAGTTCTTGCCCCTTCATTAGCCAAAGTCATATAGGTAATATTATCGGCCAATTTAAAATTATCTGTATTAGAAGATATCGAATTCTCTACTCTTATGTTGAATTTTGTGGGTCCATCTTTACCACTTTTGGTCGTGACCAAAATGACACCATTAGCCCCCCGAGCACCGTATAAAGCGGCAGCTGATGCATCTTTTAAAATAGAGAATCCCTCAATATCATCAGGTTGTATACGCGCAAGCTCATTAGACGAAATCTCCATACCATTCAATAGAATAAGTGGATCAACTTTTCCTGTACCAAAACTAGTGACACCACGAATAAAGAACTGTGCATTGTCCTGACCTGGCTCGCCCGACCGCTGATACGCAATCACACCTGCTACCCTTCCCGCGAGCATCGTCGTGAGATTGGATGTCGGTCCTTTCAATTCCTTAGGGTTCACACTCGTTATGGAACCGACTAGCGTTTCTTTTTTTTGCTGACCAAAGGCAACAACGACCACCTCCCCTACATCTTCAGACTTCTCCATCATCTTCACATCGACGATTTGCTGAGAAATATAGTCAATCTCCTGAGTTTCCATTCCTAACGTACTGTACACAAGCTTCAGATCTGATGCACCTTTCGTTTGGACTTTCAACACATAGTTTCCTTCAGCTCCTGACGATGTTGTTGCGATTGTCTTGTTTCCCTCTGTAACCATTAGGACGGTCACCCCAGACAGAGGGCTTCCTGCCACATTAACAATCTTTCCCTGTACTTCAAAAGCCTGATTCTGTGGTTGACTTTTTCCTTCTGAGCTCGGATTTTTCTTTTTTGTAATGACAATATACTTGCCGTCCCCTTTTATTGAATAGCTAAGCGGGAATTCAGCAATCACTTGTTGCACCGCATCAGTCGCTTTTTTATTTTCGATATTGGCACTTACCTTAAAGCGTTCAATATCTGCATACACAAACTGGATTTTTACATTAGAGACCTTTTCTATCCGCTTGAATACAGTAGATAAAGCCTCTTCCTTGAAGACCAGCGATACGCGCTGTTCTTGCGCCCAACTATTGTACATGGCGAACAAAAACCAAAATAGCATCAATAGCTTCTTCTTATTCTCTTTCATTACTTTTTAATGGTTAGTTAATTAGTTAGTATTAGACGTTACACATAATAGGTTTACGCTTATTTGATAGTTAGTACGGATAAAAGTCCAAATAGGGTACGCTTTATCTCAATTACCCGCAAAAAAACGCACAACAACCT
Organism: Sphingobacterium sp.; assembly: GCA_031277715.1. Taxonomy (GTDB): domain Bacteria; phylum Bacteroidota; class Bacteroidia; order Sphingobacteriales; family Sphingobacteriaceae; genus Sphingobacterium. Next base: position 24,904 of record JAITLW010000274.1, read on the forward strand.
GATATTTAGACACAAAAAAAAGCACAAAAACTTCTGAGGTTCTTGTGCTTTTCAACTTTCCGCTCAGCCAATATGCTTAGCGTTGCACGATTATCCGGTTGTCACGGATTACAATTTTCGCCAACTTAAAATCATTCATCAACTCGATAATAGTTCCTAGAGACTCCTTTCTCTCCGCTGTAAATCGGATTTTGACTCTATCCACACTTGGATTTTCGAATACGACATCCTTATTATACCAACGTCCTACTTCGCGCAACACTTCCCCTAAAGACACTTGATCAAAATAAAAATACCCTTCGTACCAACGGTAGTACGTATCCAAATCAATTTTATTAATCTTTATCGTTCCTTTCACATCTCTATCAAACTCTTCGCCTGGAGTCAGCACTTTAGTAAACTGCACTTTATCTGCGCTTACCCTGACCTTTCCACTCAGCAACGTCACCTGTGCTTCATCAGCATTAGCACTCTTAACATTAAACTCGGTTCCCAAGACTTGCGTAGAGAGCCCCTCTGTCTCTACAACAAAAGGTCTGTTTTTATCCTTTACCACTTTGAAAAAAGCTTCCCCTTCTAGTTGTATCTTTCTTTCATTTCCCACAAAACGATTAGGGAACGTAATTTTACTTCTGGCATTGATCCAAGCCTCTGAACCATCCTCTAAGATGATCTTAACCATTTTTCCGTTGGGTACAGTCAGAACTTCCTCCTGTACAACCGCTTGTCGTGACATTGTCTGATAGGATAACCCTCCTTCGATCAGAATAGGATTATTTTTTCCATTCAAAATATGGGAACTCGTGGCTTCCTCAATATTAATAGCTTCCTTATTCCCTGACCTTAACAACACATCATCTACCGTAGAACGCTCTTCGTACACCAAGTAATCTGAAGCAGACAAGGATCGATCTGTACGCAAAAGATATAGATAAGCAAAAGCAACTAACAACATAGTCGCAGCTATAGCAGAACCTATGACAAGCATCCTTGTAGAAATCCACTGCTTCTTGACATGAAAGCGCTTTAGCTCATCCTCAACATCCGGTACATTATCATACTTCACAAAATGTTCGCGGAGCAGAATCTCTTCCTTTATAAAATCGGACGGGGCGCTATCTTTTTTGTTTCTCTCTTCCATTACTTCTTCCCTTTAAGTAAGTTATAGTACGAACCAAATCCTAAAACAGGTATCATTTTATTATTTTTTCTCATTATAGATCGTCCTCAATAGTTTAAGTGCTTTTACAATATGCTTCTTTACTGTATCTGGACTTATATCCAATTGTTCCGCGACTTCACTGTATTTCAATCGCTGAAAATAACATAGGTTCAAAATATGCCTTGTATTTTCAGGCAATTGGCTTAACATCGTTTCGACGAGTTCATCCTGCTCTCTTTGATCTGCTAACTCATCATAGTAGCAAGAGAGTGTATTCAGATACTCATCCCTATACTTGTTGTGCAATGTATTCTTACGTAAAAAATCAACACAACGATTTCGCACACTCACTTTTAGATAAGGCTTTGCTTTTTCTTTATCAAATCGCTCTATGTTTTTCCAAAGGCTTTCAAAGACTCCGCTCACGATATCCCGACTCTCTTCTTCATCGCCTGTAATATGGAAGGCATACTTATAGAGATAGGTATAATTTTCACGGAATATATGGTCAAATGTCTTCTTGTTAAAGAGCCTTTTTAACATATTTATTTTAAGTTATACTGGTTTTACGCGTCCAAATATAAATGAATATTAACCTATTTTTAAATTTTAATTAGCAATTGAATTGTCCGATCAACTTCTCCTAGCTCCAAGACAATCAAGATAGGCTAGCTTCTAGATAATCATTCGCGCGCGGTTTAGATATATAGCAATCTTTCAGCAGAATAATAAAAATAAAATTTTAATTGATTCGCATATAATTGCTAACTTGAGTTACCAATTCATAAAAACTTCATATAAACTTAACAGGTGTGCGTCATCTTAAAACAGCTTTAATGGCTAATTTCGGCAAACATTCGATGTCCAAAAACATGAGTGAACGCGACGCTATTACACGCACCGATTTTCAAGAGTTATTTCTGATTTGGAACAGGAAGATCTATCACTATGCTTTATCCAAAACTGCCTCGACTTATATTGCGGAGGAAACGGTACAACGTGTGTTTATAAAGCTTTGGCATAACCTACATCACAAGCAGCTAGATATAAAAATTGAAGCTCAACTCTTCTGCATCGCAAAAAGTGTCTTACTTGATGTTATCAAAGAAGAACGACGTAGACAGACCGATACCTTAGACAACGATTAT
>JAITLW010000281.1 GCA_031277715.1 Sphingobacterium sp.
TAATTAACCATTATCAATTCACCCAATCAGCATACCTATACACGGTATTGACGTGCCTTCGTCTGGATTCAACCCGGTCGTTACTATTCCCTTCTATCGTCAGGATGTAAGCCCCTTCCTTTTCTTGGATCAGCCCCACATGATGGATCCGCTTTAGCTTGGCACTATAGATTGCGAATAGGTCTGCAGGTTCTATTCTATCTGTTTCCTTATGGCTTCTTGCCTTGGGAAATAATGCCGGACTCCACGGATTGCGAGGCTGGGAAAGCCCTGCCTGCCCATAGCACCAGCTCACAAAGGCAGCACACCAATCATAGCCCTTGCCCAGGCGCGTATAACGTAGGTATTCTTCAACACGTGCACCATCATTATTGCCCGTAGCTTCTTTTACCCCCAGCTCTGCAGAAGCAATGTTAATTATAAGGTTTCTTTTGTCCTCCATGCCGAACGGGCGTGACACTTGGTATCGGCCAAGTGTCCAAGCCTCGTCGCTGGATATTTTTAAAACAATGGATTGTGCCTCCTCCTTCAAATTTTTAAAAATATCGAAGGCGACATTTTTCGACATTGTACAGATAGAACTGTTAGCACTATCCCGATAAAACGGCCTAGGGCTATATCGCATTAAGAATACTTTTTGCGGGTCTTTAAAAACAGATCGATGAAGTGTAGCAAAGCGTAACGGCTCCGAGATGTTTAGAGCTGTCAAAAAGTATTTAGCGTAATATTGCCCAAGTCTTGATTTGTTTGCATCTTTATTCATCAAGGAATAAAGATGAGCCTCTCCTGGCTCGAAGGAGAATAAAAAACGATTATAATTAAGCCCTATAAAGTTCTTAGATCTCTCCACTACGGTCGAGATGACGGAGCTAGGAGTGACAGTATCGTACCTTACATCACTATCCCCACTGCCACTATCACTGCAAACAGCAGCAAGAAGAAAACCGAGAAATAAAGAATACATTGTTGCCATGATGTCAATTGATTAAAATGTGAAAGAAAGCCCCTGCGGAATGTTTTAAAAGGTTGCCATAAAAGCTCCTGCAACCATAGGCTACAGAGGATAGCGGCTAGCGCCACCAAGAGGCCAAATAGGCCTACCGTAAAGACACCGCTATCTAGAACGCCTGCCACAGGATCTAAGACCGGGAGTATTTTTATTACTAAAGTAAAAAGTAATATAAAAATAATTAAAGCAATAACTAATAACACTTTAATATTTATAGTATAGATTTTCTGTACGTTATAAAAACGGACTTTATCTGTTGTTAGTGTTGTCATTTCTGTTAGTATTTAGACGAAGTGAAACGAAGTCCAAAACGTGCTTGGGAATAAGTGAAGAGTGACGCGTAACCTGTTACTTCGTTACGCTATCACTACATCACATTGTCACTTCATTTACGGAATATCCACATCGACAATACTCATTGTATTGTACGGGTTATCCATTAAAGGGTAGTACACCTCATTGACATGCTGATACATATCGATACCTATCATCATGTAGATTACTTTAGTCGAATCTGCCGGCACATTGAGCGTCAGTGTCTCTGCTTGATGCTCGCCGATCAATGGAATGTAATCTGTTTCGATCACTTCGGGACGCGGTATCACCAACGGATCCAAGGTCTGCTCTACTGCGGCCAATGTAAAGCGCATGTGTGTAGCACCAGGCAGCAAGGTCACTGTAGACCGGGGATTGAAGGCCGGAATCGCCAAAGAAACTTCTCCCATAGTACGATCGAATGTGACAGGAAGATTTAAACCGATCATAAATGTTAAGCTACTGTTCATATTGAACTCCAAACCTTTAAACATAAATAATTAAAGTTTAAAAACGGCTTCATACAACTACATCTAACTAAAGACGACTCAATAACAACAGAACAATAATCTTTGTCAACAAGAGTTTGTATGCGGATCTGGAAAAACCATTAGTTACAACAGCTGGATAATCGGAAATGGGTACTCTGTACAGCAATCATCTGTGTTCGACAATTGTAACCTCTACATTATTTTACTATGCTAACATAGAATTGGCATGCATTTTGTGATAGTACTAGTATTCATAATTTAGGTTAATAATTGGTTAGTTAAAAATACCTGAAGCTCCCCGCTTCAGGTATTTTTTTTGATCAATCAAATCGTTGACTCAACATCTGCTTCAACTCCTCTTTACTACTGCTCTGCGCCAGTACCCTACTCCGTTGACTAATCAAAAATATAGCAGAAAGACGCTGTCTATTTACCTCAACACCTCTACCTCGCATAAGGTATAACCCTAAAAGTTACGCACCAGTCCTAAACCGAAAGCTTTATTTTGGTAAAAAGGTGTTATCATAGTCGCTGTCTTCTTTTCTTTTCCGGATAGTAACCCATTGACTTTAGGATATAGCCAATAGGCCAATTCGGTAGAAAGAATACCAAAACCAGCACCTGCGACCACATCATTGACCCAATGCCTGTCGTTGACAGTCCGATATGCTCCCGTAAAAATAGCAAAAGGATAACCGGAGATACTCAGCCAGAAGTTAGTATCCTTATACTCTCTAAACATAAATTGGGCTGAAGAAAATGCTGTTGCTGTATGTCCCGAAGGAAAGGATAGCTTATTGGACCCATCAGGCCTTTCTTCTCCAATAATATGCTTCAGGGGAATGACCAATGCGGCAGAAATCATTTGCGATGTGGCATATATAATCGTCCTGTCCCTGAAATTGTGCTTTCCCTTAATCCCCAGTGCATTCAAGCCATACACCATAGCTACTGGGGCATACTGGGTATAGTTGTCTAATACGATACGTTTGGGCTGATGCTCATATATTTCGTCCCTAGTCGAGGTATTGAGTTTTTTTATTGCATCATTATTCAATCCAACTATCCCGAATCCGATAAATACTGTTGGGGCAATAAGATACCTGTAGTTTAACTTATAAGTATTGTCCATATGGACCGTAGCAACGCTGTCCCTAAAAGTACCTTCCGAATTACTAAGGCTGTCCTGCGCAGCTACACGATAGGCGGTAACTAACAGCATTATTAAAATTATAGCATTTTTGTTTATTCTCAACATCTCAATGAGTTTGTGTTGTTTCTGATTTTTATTGTTTAATTTCTAAGACACACTTTATACGGTGTACAGCCTAAAATTTATAACTGTACCCCAGCCGCACGACCTGTGTCTCGTAGTAGTCACGACTTGTATAACTGAAATCAGTTCCATCTATCTTCTGTCTGATGACCATGGTATTCAGTAAATCTGTCGCATTACAAAACAGTTCTCCCTTGCCTTTCTGAATTGCTTTTTTCAATCCCGCATCTATTGAAAACCGAGATTGGATCCTCCCCTGCGGTATAATATCCGGAGCGAGGTAAACGGCTGTAAGCTGTGTGTCCCATCCTCTGGCAAAACGAAATGTATTGTTCAGTTTCAGGTTACCCGATACTGCCGATTGTTGGTCGGCTGAAAAGGTATTAGATTGAGGGTATAGATTATGCACCGTAAACGCATTTATCTGATTTCTGTAAATATTACCATTGATACTAAAGGAATAAACAGGAGAAACCTTTTCGCTAAGAACAACTTCTAAACCTGTATTATAACTTTTACCGGCATTTTGAAATATAGCATATATTAACGTGCTGTTTGGGGACGTACTTGAGATCCGGCTTATCGTGCCATCCGCAATACGATGGTAGAATGCCGAGTAAAAAGTCCCCCTGTTCCAGGTTTTCTTGAATCCTAACTCCATCGAATTTGTAAACTGAGGGCGTAACGCAGGATTGCCTACCTTGATGATTTCGGCATCATCGTACTTTGGGAAGATACGGATATCGACTTCGTTTGGCCTATCCACCCGTCGGCTGTAGAAGATGGACAGCTTATTATTATCATTCAGCTTATAGCCAAATCGCATATTCGGAAATGGCTTCGTATAATCGTATCCATCACTTTTATAGGTGCTATGATCGGGATTTACATCATATTGTATCTTCACATATTCCAGACGGATGCCCAGCTCGGCTTCCCACCTCTCATTTTCGAACACATAATTGCCATAGACAGCAGGTATCAGTTCCTTATAATCGGCCCATCCACCTGCCTGCATATCCAGCACAGAGTTGGTACCAGGCCTAAACTCCATATTTGTCGGAATACTTCGGTTGCGCAATTTGATCCCTGCCTCAATTCGTCCGTACTTCAATGGTTTGATATAATCTATATTAAAGTCATAAACCTGCTCGTCGGATAGCAGTTTGAAGGCGTCCGTACCCGTAGATGAGGGCAGGTAGTTATCATAAAAATATTGTTCATCCTCCCGGTGGAAAGTATAATTAAACCCGGCATTCAATACGTGGCCCGCTTCGTTAAAACGATGCTGATAAGAAACAGTACCCATTACTGTAGTTTTCAGTTCATCTTCGAGAAACTGCCAAAGGCGCAACCGCTGTGACATATCTACATTAAAAAAAGGCTGATCTCCTCTATCGATAATCTTCTCACTGCCATACATCCCCGAAACCGTCAGTGTATTCTGTCTGTCGATGCTCCAATCTACCCCGGCTTTTGTGGTCAGGAAGTTGGTGTTCCGATTGCGTTTCAGTTGCGAATGGATGACAGTCCCATCGTGATAATCACGGGTTACAAACTCATTTTTATTTAGAGTCTGTGTATATAGATTGTCAGCTTGCACAAAGACATTAACCTTATCTTTTCTGTAATTAAGAGATATTGAAGGGTTTATTTTTGGAGTCCATGTGTACTGCGGTCTGATCGTTGGTAGATTTTCGTTGCGCACCCATAGGGAGCCCACCCCTGTAGTAAGCCCCAACTTACCATTAAAACCTTCCTGTTTATTATTCTTCATGATGATATTAATGATGCCTGCATTGCCATTGGCATCATACTTTGAAGAAGGGTTATTGATGATTTCAATTTTTTCGATGGCGGATGCGGGGATATTATCCAATCCAGCCTGACTGCCAAATCCCGTTAGCGCAGTCTGTCTGCCATCGATCAGAACCGCCACCCTGTCATTGCCTCGTAACTGTAGCTTACCGTCCTGAATCGTAATACCGGGTAGCCCCTGCATGCTCTGCAAAACCGAACCACCACTCTGGCTGCTATTGTCCGCTATCGTGTATGTCTTTTTATCCAGTTTATTACTTATACCAGTGGCTTGAGCACTTACAGTGATCCCTTCCAGTACTGTTGCCGTTTCTTCCAGATCGATGATGGGAATATCCAAGAATGATGAGAGGCTACCAACGAAGAGAGGCTGTTCCTTGCGCTTAAAACCGATAGGGGAAACCATCAAGCGATAACTTCCGGGCTTGACATTAGTAATGGAGTATCTCCCCACCTCATTAGTCATTGCTCCGGCGACAAAAACACTGTCCTTTTCACTTTTAATCACCACATTCACGTAAGGTACAGCTGATTTATCCACTTTATTTCTCACCATACCTGATAACGTCACAGTCTCTACTTGAGCATCAGCTATCCAACCTGTCATTATGAAGATAAATATAAAAAAGAGTCTTACTTTATTCATTACTTTGCTATTAAATGCGCTTAAAAAATCGGGCAAATGACCGATGCGCCTAGGAACATTTTTCCTATTGCTAGCAACAAACTTCAAAAAGGATTTAGAAGAAATTTAGAATTTTAAAGTAACCGAGAAAATATGTTCTCCATTTTCAAAACGGTATGATATGCTCCAGCCGTGTAGACGGCCTATTTCCTGCACAATGGACAATCCCAATCCGCTTCCACTGGTATCGGCAGACATCCTAGAGAATCTTTTGAACAATAAAACCGAATCTAGGGCCTGCGCTCCCGAATTTCGGACTTCAAATTCCGTCCCTGACAATATGATCTTAATAATACCACCTGTCGATGTATGACGTATTGCATTAACGACCAGGTTGCTGATCAAAACGTGAGTCAAACCACGACTTCCCCTCACCTCAACGCCTGCTTGAATATCAGCATGTAGACCTATGTTTTTACCGACAAAATGTTCCTGCAACTCCTCTATGTTTTGCCAGACCAAGACATCTAACTGAATAAGTTCGGTCTGATCAAACTGACTATTCTCAATCTTGGCAAGTAGCAAGAGATTTTTATTAATGCGCGCACTTCTTATTAGTGCTTTGTTCATTTCCTCAGCAATATGGTACTGCCGCTCTGTCAGATCACTACTCTGTAGTAGAATATCCACCTGATTTTTCAAGATGGCCAAAGGCGTCTGCAATTCATGAGAAGCATTCTCTGTAAACTCCTTTTGATTTCTATAAGTGGTGATATTATGCTGAAGTAACTTTTCCAGTGTGGCATTCAGCTCAGCAAACTCGATCGTATCAGTCGGTAGAAAACCTACCTGCTTTTGACTGTTCAATTGAAATGACTTCAGCTTCTGCAGGGTATCCTGAAAGGGACGCCATAGTTTTTTAGAAGACCTCTGGCTCAAAAACCAAAAACCGGCTACCAGAATCAGAAAAAACACCAGAGTAACTATTGCGATATAACCAACTGTTTCCTCTGTTTCTTCCACATTGGTCTCTACCACCACTACATAGTCCTTATTATTGATCTTGATATTTGTCTTTAGACCCCGGAACCGGTCTATTACATCCTTCCTCGTCGCATAGGTATTTTCACGTGTGATGGTATATACACTATCTTTTGACAAGGGATGCTCCGCATATTTTATCTGACTTACTGGTTGTATTTCATTCCAGAACCGGATGCTCTCTTCGAGTTTCTCATCACTAATGCGCTGCTCGTTAAATTCATTTTCTATACGTTCGGCAATGAGATGGTTGTTTTCATCCAGTTCCTTCAGCCAGATCCAATCTACCAAAAGGAAATAGGAAGGGACACTCGCCGCAAATACGACGAATGCAAAGATAGTAAGCTGCTGCAGTGACTTCTGTAATAAGTTTTTC
>JAITLW010000343.1 GCA_031277715.1 Sphingobacterium sp.
CAAAAAAAGTATTGGCTGAGAACATCAAACAAGCTCAGTTCAAACAAGAGAAAATTAAGAAAGATGCAACAGAATTAGCAACTAAATTAGAAAACGTTAAGCTTTCTATCGGTGCTAAAGCTGGTGAAACAGGTAAAATCTTCGGTAAAGTAAACAGCATTCAAATTGCAGATGCATTGAAAGCACAAGGTTACGAAGTAGATCGTCGCCGTATTACTTTCGAAGTAGAGCCTAAAACACTAGGTGAATACGTAGCTAACTTAAACTTACACAAAGAAGTGAAAGTTCAAGTTCCTTTCGAAGTAGTAGCTGAGTAATCAGTACACGATGAAAAAATACAGAGGAGATAATGAAAATTATCTCCTTTTTTTTTGCCCCCTCCGCCTCAAAATAGTCCTATCCCTCTGCCAAGCACTCCAAACCCTACCAAAAGCTAGTAGATAAAGAAAGTTTTCCCTATTTTTGACCAAAACAAAAGAAGTATTTGATATGAGGCCAAAAACTATCATTATTGCAATCCTACTCGCAATTGTTGTCATTATATTATTTAACAATAAGGAAGAAAGCACCTTCTGGTTTTTTGGAGAAATTAGAACTTCAAAGCTAATTCTACTCGCAGCGTTCTATATATTAGGTATGATTACAGGAGGTATCCTTTTCAGACGTCGTAAAAAACACCCAAAAGAATATGCTGTAACCAATCCCAATACACCTACAACAATAATTACAGACACAGATAGCTCTACTTCATCTCCCTATGCCCCAACAGCATTGTCAGATGAAGACCGTGAATTTATTAGACGAGACTAAATAACATGCAGGAACTTGCTTTATTATTTGATATGGATGGTGTAATAGCCCATACAAATCCATACCATTCAAAAGCCTTCGAGGCTTTCTTTGACAGGCACAATATCCCCTATAGCCTTCCCGAGTTTGAAGAACACATGTATGGAAAACACAACTCCTATATCATGTCCCACTTCTTCAAAAGACCTATTGCTGGCGAAGAACTTTTACAGTTGGAAGAGGAAAAGGAAGGACTCTTCCGAGAAATCTATGCCAATCATATCCAAGATTTACCAGGCTTTACCTCCTTCTTACGTCAAGCTAAACAGCAGGGGGTAAAAACGGGAGTAGCGACTTCGGCACCACGTGCCAATATGGATCTCATTATTGATGGACTACATATACGTAGTATGATGGAATCCTTTATGTCCAGCGAAAACGTCACAAAACACAAACCTGATCCCGAAGTCTATCTTAAATCAGCAGCCAATCTCAATATCCCCACCAACCGTTGCATCGTATTTGAAGACTCCTTCTCCGGAATCTCCGCAGCTATTAACGCTAATATGAAAGTCGTTGGTGTTTTGAGCTCACATAGTAAAAACGAGCTTCCGCCCTGCGATTTATATATATCCGATTACTCGGAACTACAGCTTACCAGCGTTCTTAATCTTATAGATTAATTAAAAAACTACTTATCTTTGTCTGTGATGAATGTTCAAGATTTATTAGCGCGTGCGCTCCAATTTGACTTCCTTTCTAAGGAAGAAGGTATATTCCTATACCATAATGCCGCTACGACACAATTAGCTCACGTAGCTAATCTACTGCGAAAAAAACAAGTACCACATGGCAAAGTAACTTGGCAGATTGATAGAAATGTAAATACAACGAATGTCTGTATAGCAAATTGCAAATTTTGTAATTTTTTCAGACGTCCAGGCCACGATGACAGTTATATCACCGATATAGAAACCTATAAAGCGAAAATAGAGGAAACCTTCAAATATGGAGGAGACCAACTCCTATTACAAGGAGGCCATCACCCGGACCTGGGCATAGCATTCTATCAAAATCTTTTTAAGCAGCTCAAAGAACTTTACCCTACGCTCAAATTACACTCGTTAGGACCTCCTGAAATTGCGCATATTGCCAAGCTAGAAGGAATGTCGCATATTGATGTACTTACAACTCTCAAAGAAGCTGGGTTAGACTCTCTGCCTGGAGCTGGAGCAGAAATACTAAACGACCGAGTCAGAAGACTAATTTCAAAAGGTAAATGCGGTGGACAGGAATGGCTGGACGTCATGCGTGCGGCACATAAAATAAATCTACCGACATCCGCAACCATGATGTTTGGTCACATCGAAACTATCGAAGAGCGCTTCGAACACCTCGTTTGGATCCGCGAAGTACAAAGTGAAAAGCCTATCGACAATCATGGATTTATAGCTTTTATCCCATGGCCTTTCCAAGACGATGGTACATTGCTAAAAAGACTACGCGGCATAGCTAATAATGTCACTGGAGACGAGTACATACGCATGATTGCACTCAGTCGAATCATGCTTCCAAATATCAAGAACATTCAGGCATCCTGGCTCACCGTGGGTAAGCCCATAGCACAAATGTGCTTACATAGTGGAGCAAATGATTTCGGGTCTATTATGATAGAAGAGAATGTAGTCTCTGCGGCCGGAGCGCCACACAGGTTTACATCCAAATCAATACAAGATGCAATCATAGAAGCTGGCTTTGAGCCACAACTACGTACGCAAACCTATCAATTTAGAGAAATTCCAGAGTCAATGGTTGAACAGGTCATAAATTACTGATAAAGCCTTAAAAACATTCCAATGAAAGACATTATGCTCAACATAGAAGCATTGATTTTTGCTTCTGAAGAAGGAATTTCCGCTATAGAGATTAAAAACGTGCTTCACGATGCACTACTAATCGAAATTAATAAGGACGAAGTACTCTCCTTTCTTGACAAAATAAAATTAAAGTATCAAGGTGAAGATTCTGTCTTTACCTTATCTCCCATCAATAATAAGTACCAGTTTCTAACAAAGGTAGTATACCACGATGCTATTAATCAATTACAAGCACACCGGGACCGCAAGAAACTGAGTCAGGCTGGACTAGAAACGCTCTCCATCATTGCCTATAGACAACCGATCACTAAGCTCGAGGTAGAACAGATTCGGGGCGTAAACTGCGACTACTCCATACAACGTTTATTAGAAAA
>JAITLW010000080.1 GCA_031277715.1 Sphingobacterium sp.
CCTGGTAGGTCAATTGTTTTGAGGAATCGGGCTCCTCTATATCCAACACAAAAATGTTACGGCAATGATCCTCTAATCCTAGGTAAGCAATGCGCCTGCCATCCGGCGATACTCTAAAATTAAAACGATCCGGTTTACCAAAAAAATCTTGAACCGGGATATACTCCACCTTTCCATTGCCATTACAACCCACTAAAACAGTGGTAACAAAAAGAAAACTAAAGACTATTATTAAAAATCTCATTCAACTATTTCTCGTTCTCTCAAATATTATAATTTTCCTAGACTAAACCTATATTGCAACTTTTTTTTTACAGGTTGGAAAATTACATTTCGTACATTTGTAGCATGTATCTATACAATATTTCCATTATAATCGAAGAGAGTCAACATCAGGAGCTTCTACCTTGGATCCAACAATCTTGGGCGCCAGCTCTACCAGCCGAAGTCAAACTTCTAAAAATGCTGAACTCTCCACACGAAGGACACACCTACTGTGTTCAATTAATCGCTAGTGATGAAAACGACATCCAACAGTTTCAGTCGGAGCATTTGCTTTCATTACAAAACTACATCACACAGCACCACCACGAAAAAGCATTTATTTTCGATAGTGTAATGCAATATCTATAAATAAGTAAAGGATAAATAAGGTCGCATCACTACGAGTGATGCGATAAGAGAGTTTGTTTTGGGGATTTTGTGCGATATTTTTTATACCATAAAATCCCTATACCTGCTCCAATCAAGAAAGGTGCTCCTAATAAAAAAAGTATCCCATTATTCAAGCCCTTACCTTGGGTGTTTCCATGTTGTGTACTATTCTCAGCATTCAGCGAGCACATAGCACATTGCGACACTACTACTGTTGGTTTGATAAAAACCATCCCTAGCAATAGCATTCCAGAAATAAGTATATAGCGAACTGCTTTCATTTCACAAAGTTAAAGAATTAAGACGGATATATCCTAATTAAACTACTTACGTAATAGTGTGTTAAATTTTTCCCAGAAACCATCCTCTGGTACGGATGCCTCGATACACATCGCTTCCTCGGTCACAGGGTGCTTAAAAGCCAGTGATCTGGAGTGCAAGCAAATGGTACGACGTGTAGATCCCCGAGGGTAGCCATATTTGTTGTCCCCGACAATAGGACAGCCCATATAAGCAAGCTGGCATCTTATCTGGTGCGTACGCCCCGTAAGTGGGTTGATCTTTAATAAATAAAATCCATCCAACTGCCCCAACACCTCATAATCCAACTCGGCGTAGCTCCCATTCTTGACTTCCCGATCATACGCTTTGGTTATCATCTTCTTGCGATCCCTCAGAAGCCAGTTGGTCAACTTTCCTTTGAGTGCCGGCGGTCGCTCTTTGACCACAGCAAGGTAAGTCTTCTCTACTGCTCTATCGTGAAACAACCTATTCATGCGGTCTAAGCCCTTACTGGTCTTAGCCATCAAAATCATACCGCTAACTGGTCTATCTAAACGATGAATGACCCCCACGAAAGCACGATTAGGTTTGTTATATTTTTTCGCAAGGTATTCGGACAGCATCTCTTCCAGAGATTTATCGCCTGAAGGGTCCACCTGCACAATATCTCCCCCACGTTTATTTATCGCAATCAGATGATTGTCTTCGTAGATAACATCGCTATCTGTAATCACTCCCATATTAATATGCTATCTTCAGCTTGAACGTTATTTAGAAACAGCGTCTTTCGACTCTTTTTCCGCTTCTTTTGCTTTCTTCTTAAAGTATCCACGCAATAGGAAATTACTTTGTAATGCTTCCATATTGACATCGAGTTTCTCTGTGCTTGTGTTTAAGTTTTTGAGAATTTGTCTTATCTCGTTTGCCGCTTCAGCATCGTTTGTAAGTACCCCTAGTGCATTATCCTTATCATTCAATCTTGCTGACGTTTTGTTCAGATTTTCCATCAGCGCATTTGCGGTCTGAGTTACGCCCTGTAGCTGTGCGGCAGACTCTCTCAAGCTTGCAAACACCTCGGTATCTGTTGTCAAGTCGTGAATAAGCCCTTGGTTATTGTTTAACTTACCTGTTAGAGCAACCAAGTTATTAACCGCTTTATTGGCATCCGTCATGACGCTATTTAAAGAAACGACGGATGATTTCAGATTTGTAGCTATTGCATCGTCTGTTAATAGCGCGCCAATTGTCCCTTTACCTTCCACCATCTGTTGGGATAGCTTTGCAAAGTTTTGAGTAATCACGGTCAAGTTAGCTCCATTTTCCTGCAACAGCCCAATCATCTGCTCCATACCTCCGCTAGGTCCCGATTTTAACACGTCACCTTCTTCAATTTGTGGAGTAGCAGGAGTGCCGCCTACCAAACTAATAATAGAATTACCGATCAATCCATCCGACCCTAAAGTAGCGACAATATCCTTACGGATAAACTGGCTGTCTTTCTCTTGGATGCTCATGACCACGCGGACATTGCCCACACTTTCAAACGCTATCTCCTTAATGATACCGACCTTAACACCTGAGAACCAAACATTATTACCGACTTTAAGTCCCTTCACATCGTGAAAATAAGTCTTTACTAACAGGTTTTTACTAAACTTATTCTGCTGGGTACCCAACACTAAAATACCTGCCACTAAAATCACTAGACCTATTAATGCAAAAAGTCCAACGATAAGGGATCTTTTATTTTCTTTTGAGCTCATTACTAATCTATTATACTATAAAATTATAATCATAAAAAGGTTTGACCCGAGGGTCATCGGTATTAAAGATTTCTTCGAAAACACCTTGCCTATCAAACTTACCATCCAACAACATCACCATCCGATCTCCCACCATCTTAGCACAAGCTAAATCATGTGTGATGATAATAGAAGAAGTCTTATACCGTTCCTGAACCTCATTGATAAGGCCATTGATATCTAAACAAGTGATTGGGTCCAAACCCGCTGTGGGTTCATCGTACAACATGATATCTGGACGCAATATCAGTGTTCGGGCGATACCTATACGTTTCTTCTGCCCTCCAGAGAGCTCCGAAGGCATCTGGTTCAATGCCTGTAAAAGACCAACACCGTCCAACACATCCTCCACTTCGCGATTGATCTCGGCACGGGTAAGGTTCCTTTTATTACGTACCAGGGGAAATTCAAGATTCTCACGCACAGTCATACTATCGTACAACGCTGAATTCTGAAACGAAAAACCAATGCGCAAACGTAACTGCATCAGCTCTTTTTCCGTCAAATCATTGACCCGCTGTCCCAACACATTGATATTCCCACTATCTGGCTTTAATAAACCTGATATCAGTTTAATCAGAACAGACTTTCCCGTTCCTGAACGGCCTAATACCACCAGGTTCTCGCCATTATAAAGTTTGAGGTCTACATCCCGCAGTACATGTAGGCTGCCAAAAGACTTGCTGACATTCTCTACCTGTATTACACAGTCCTCATAATTAATTGCACTTCCTGTCTTTGCCATCTTCTTAAGAGATTAAAGATAATACCTGAACAATAAGCAACTCCTCGATGAATACGATAAACATAGAGGCAACTACTGCACTGTTGGCAGCCTTCCCTACACCTTCTGTTCCTTTAGAAGAGAAATAACCTACGTAGGTGCTTACAAAACCAATTGTAAAACCAAACACAACGGCACGAAGAACCATTGCAAAAACATCTACCAGCTTAATCGTTTCGAAGACTTGTGTAAAGAAACTTAATATACTCAAATCATCTTTGGCCGCCATACTGAGATATCCTCCCAACAAACCAATTCCTGCTACATAAAAACAAAGAATAGGAATCATAATCGTGGTTGCCAATATTCTACTCGCAACTAAGAATTTAAAAGGATTTGTCCCGGATACCTCCATTGCATCAATTTGCTCGGTAACATTCATCGAGCTTAATTCAGCTCCAATCTGTGACCCCACTTTACCCGATGCAATCAACGCTGTCACTAACGGTGCCAATGCTCTAACAATAGCAATCGAAATAAGATTAGGGAGCATAGAAGTTGCTCCAAAATCCTCCAATGAAGGCCTAGACTGTTTTGTAAAAACAAAGCCAACAATAAAACCAGTCAACGAAATCAGAGGGAACGATTTCCAACCTATTTCATAACACTGTCTTATGATCTCTTTGAATTCAAATGGTGGGCTCACGACTTCACGAAAGAACCGCATCAAAAAGCGATGTAGCCGTGCAAACTCGAGGAGCAGATTATTAAATTTCCTTCCCATTTATCTTTTTAGAACTGAATAAAAAACAACTATGTATTTATCAAAAAACTGGCCAAAGGTACAAATTTTTAACTTTTATTAGCGTCACAAAATAGGTGAACCTTGAATTGTAGCTATAAAACTACCAAAATAATTTTACAAATTAATTTCGCTGCCTCTGGGATTAAACCTTCTACGGTTCTGCACCGTCCTACCAACAAAGACAAAAACAGAACAATAAAGTTTTAAGAAAGAAAGCGTATGAAAAGGGGGATAACAGTATTAGTCGTAACATTGGTTTGTGTTTTCACAAATCTTTTACAGCCGTCTACGGCACAGGCTCAGTTTTATGGAGGAGTATCCTTGGACGTATTCTACGACGAGCTTTCTCCCTATGGTTATTGGGAAAACGACCCGACTTATGGAGAGATCTGGTATCCTCGAGTAAACCGGGACTTCAGACCTTATGGCACAAATGGCTATTGGGCAATGACCGAATATGGCAACACCTGGGTATCGGGCTATTCGTGGGGATGGGCGCCATTCCATTATGGTCGGTGGGTACACAACAGCTATAGAGGATGGGCATGGATACCTGGTTACGAATGGGGACCAGCATGGGTCGACTGGCGCTCTGGTAATGGTTATTACGGATGGGCACCTATGGCTCCCCGTATCGGTGTGCACGTATCGATAGGAGTACCTATAGATATCTGGATTTTTACACCGGCAAGGCATATACATTCTAGAAATGTGTATAGATATAGCTACTATGACCGGCCTGCCATATACAACAACACAACGATTATCAATAACACATATATTGTAAACAATCACAACTACTATGGTGGACCTTCCCGCAGAGATATGGAGCGCAGCACTGGACGCCGGGTAGAAGTACGCGAATTCAGAGAATCGTCAAGACCTGGTTCTTCTCGTTCAGACCGCAACTCGGTATCCATGTATCGTCCCGACAGTAGAGGAACTAGCTCCCGCAGAGAGATCGAATCGACACGTACAGACCGTAACAATACGAACTCTACAGGAAGTCGCCGTTCGGAAGTAGGCTCATCAAGAACCGAAAGTAGTAGAGGAGAAACAAGTATTGACAGAAATGGTAATTCCGGTATACGCGGTGGTGGTACAACATCTAGAGAGCAACAACCTATAAGGGGTACCGAAAGAGGCTCCGAGCGCCAATCGCAATCGGAGAGCCAGAACAATTCGCGCAGGACAACATCTAGTGGGCAACAACCTGTAAGGGGTACCGAAAGAGGCTCAGAACGTCAATCGCAATCGGAGAGCCGGAATAACTCGCGCAGGACAACATCCAGAGAGCAACAACCTGTAAGGGGCGTCGAAAGTAACACACAACGTCAACCACAGCAGGAACAAAACAATCGCTCTAGAGAGATCCAACGCAGTCATGAAGGAACATCACGCGCACAACGTGGAGCCGAAACAAATAGCGGATCGTCGGAAAGCCGTAGACAGTCTCCTGCACAGCCCCAAACGGAACAAAGGAGCCGTCAACCGGAAGGCCGTACACAACAACGTAGGGATTCTCAACCTGTATTTCAGGCGTCAAACAGAGAAAGCTCGACAGGCACCGTCTCCCGCTCGTCCGGCAGTCGTTCGGAACAAGGCGCATCCAGTACACGTGGTGGCGGGAGTAGTAATACGGGAGAAAGAAGCAGACGTTAGTCCTTCTAAAACAAAAAACAGCTATTAAATTGAAACAAATATCGGGGCTGTTTAAAAAGCAACAAATCGTCGTCATTGCGAACCTGAGGAACGATGGTGTGGCAATCTAACTTACTTAAAACACAGATTGGTTTGCTACGCATCTGCCTTCGGCGGTCGTCATACTTTACCGACAAATCGGTACAAGCTCTCGCAAAGACGAAAAATTCAAGCTTTTTAGACAGCTCCTTTTTTCAAAAAGGATTCGATGACTGTTGAAATACAGCCCTCCGCTAAATTATTTTTGGTATTTTCGTTCACGCTTAGCATGGTCTGCGTCGATTCATGACACAGCAATAGACAATGCAGCAATCAAAAAAAGACAGACTCTGATATGGCAAGACTTGAATCTCTTTTAGACAACGACTTTTACAAGTTCACAATGCAGTATGCCGTTGTCAAACTCTTCCCAAAAGCGAAAGCGAAGTATCAATTCATTAATAGGGGTAAGCACATTTTTCCGGAAGGCTTCGCCGAGAGACTCACTGAAACAATCGGTGCGATGGCAACGCTTAAGCTCAGCAATGCCGAAAAGCAATTCTTCGCAGAGACCTGCCCTTATATCGATCCCACCTACTTTGATTTTCTGCAAGGGTATCGCTACAATCCGGAAGAAGTCAGTATTACGCAACATGCTGGGGAACTGTCTGTCAAAATAGAGGGTTTTTGGTACCGTACCATCCTATGGGAGGTACCTATCATGTCTCTAATCTGTGAACTGTACTATGAAATGAGTGATTCAAAACGGGTCGATGACCAACAGGTTATGGACATCGTAGACCGTAAGATGGACAAATACGATAAGTTAAAAATCACCATCGCCGACTTTGGCACGCGCCGAAGACACTCCTATTCGGTACATGACCTGGTCATCAAAACACTGAAAGCACACCCTTCAAAAACTTTTATAGGCACCAGCAATGTGCACCTGGCCATGAAATACAAGACGAAACCAATTGGCACACATGCCCATGAATGGTTTATGTTTCATGCTGCAAAATATGGTTATAAAATGGCCAATCTTTTGGGGCTAGAAAACTGGTCGGATGTATATCGGGGTGACTTGGGAATCGCTCTTTCAGACACTTATACGACTGAAGCATTTTTTAGGCAATTTGACAAAAAACTCACCAAGCTATTTGACGGTGTACGTCACGATAGTGGAGATGCAATTGAATTTGCAAAAAAAACCATTAAACATTACGAATCGAAGGGCATTGACCCCTTATCAAAAACCATCATCTTTTCTGATGGCCTCGACTATGATAAGGTAGAGAAAATCACCAATTACTGTAATGGCAAAATAGGTTACTCCTTTGGTATAGGCACAGACTTTACCAACGATGTCGGCCTAGAACGCATGAATATTGTATTAAAAATGACCGAAAGCCTTCCGGAAGATGGCGAATGGACACCTGTAATAAAACTTTCTGACGAACCTTTAAAACACACCGGGGACCAAGCCGAAATAGAAATGGCAATACGGTACCTGCAACTTGATGAACATGCATAGAGATATTTATGGTGAAGCGCTAAACCAATTCCACCGAAATGGCGAGCTAAGCCACCCTTTATTGTTACACAGTACCTACGGCGATATTGAAGAAATGCCCATTGAAGTCTTTTTCCGTACAGAAGAGGATTTTCCCGAGCTCGAACTGATCGCACTGTCCCTATGTGATGGTACGGTATTGGATGTTGGTGCGGGAGTGGGTTCCCATGCATTGTACTTACAGGAAAAAGGATTTGAAACCACTGCATTAGAAATATCAGCTTCAGCCTGCAACATTATGCGCGAGCGGGGTGTATTTCATATTGCCCAACATAGCTTTTGGGATTATTCCGAAGGAAAATATGACACCTTACTGTTTCTAATGAATGGCATCGGATTGGCGGGCGACCTCGATGGCTTTCGTCGCTTGCTGCATCATGCAAAAACACTATTGACAGACCGGGGGCAGCTCCTGTTCGACAGTTCGGACATCTCCTACCTCTATGAAGAATACCGTATCACAAGACCGGATTACTACTTTGGGGAGATAGGCTATCAATACGAGTTTCAAGGCCATAAGGGAGCACCCTTCAAATGGCTCTATATGGATCAAAACACATTGATACGTATCGCTCATGAAGAAAATTGGGTGGTACAGGTCCTCTATGAAGATGACAACGATCAATATTTGGTTCGAATGGAACCGAGAAAATAGGACAGTGAAATGCATTTGAGCAATTTTCGGATTGCACACACGGTTTTTAAAATTGAAATTT
Source organism: Sphingobacterium sp. (assembly GCA_031277715.1). Classification (GTDB taxonomy): domain Bacteria; phylum Bacteroidota; class Bacteroidia; order Sphingobacteriales; family Sphingobacteriaceae; genus Sphingobacterium. The sequence continues at coordinate 8,237 of JAITLW010000080.1, forward strand.
GTGTATGAATGAGAAAGAGAGACATTGGAATTACGAGCGTATAGCACAAGCAATAGCTTTTATCAAAGACAATTTCGATAGGCAACCTAGCTTGGATGACATCGCGGCACATATCCATCTAAGCCCATTTCACTGCCAGCGGTTATTTCACGAATGGGCAGGCACTACGCCTAAAAAATTCTTGCAATACATCAGTCTGAACCACGCAAAATCGTTGCTTCAGAAATCGGAATCAATTTCTGAAACGACGTTTAAGACGGGACTCAGTAGCAGTAGCCGCCTGCATGAACTTTTCGTCAAACTAGAGGGAATGACTCCCCATGAATACCGTAATGGAGGCGAAGGTTTGGTGATAACATACGACTATGCAAACACTTCCTTTGGAGAAATAATTATCGCTGCAACAGAAAAAGGAATTTGCCATATCGCATTCATAACCGATCGAGACAATGGAGTGAAAAATCTAGAAGGACGATTTCCGAATGCCTCGTTTAAAGAGTCCTCCTCTCCTTTTCATCAGCAGGTCCGCAACTTTATGAATGGCGAAAAAGATTCCAAGGAACCAATAAAACTACATGTGAAAGGGACGGCATTTCAGCTAAAAGTTTGGGAAGCCTTACTTCAGATTCCTTTGGGTGAGCTGGAGACCTATGGACGAATTGCAGAACATATCGGCAACCCAAAAGCTTCCAGAGCTGTAGGAACTGCCATTGGCAGCAATCCGATTGCTTACCTCATTCCCTGCCATCGTGTAATACAGGCCTCGGGGATAGTGGGAGGATACATGTGGGGACCTACCCGTAAAACAGCTATAATAGGCTGGGAAAACGCACAAATAATACCTTAATCCCTTGCCGATGAAATTATTTTCGCTCGATGAACCGGACAAAAACTGGTTGCCTTACGATGGTACGGTCAACTACTATGGCGTTATCCTGTCCAATCCGGAGCACTATTTCCGTGTGCTACATAACGATATCGCATGGCTTCACGATGAGGCGGTAATTTTTGGGAAACACATCTTTACGAAACGAATGGTGGCCTGGTATGGCGACCTACCGTTTGAATATACCTATTCAGGGATTCAAAAAACAGCCCTCCCTTGGATTGACTCTCTGCTAGAACTGAAAGAAATTGTGGAAAAGCAGTCTAATGAGACGTTCAATTCCTGTTTATTGAACCTGTATAACGACGGCTCGGAGGGCATGGCCTGGCACAGTGATGGCGAAAAAGATCTAAAGAAAGATGGTGCGATAGCCTCTTTGACTTTTGGAGCGGAACGAAAGTTCTGTTTTAAGCACAAGGAGAGTAAAGAAAAAGTAGACCTGGTACTGGAGCACGGCTCCTTATTGATTATGAAAGGCACTACACAGACGCATTGGATGCACCGCTTGCCCCCAACAAAAAAAACACACGGACCGCGGATTAATCTAACTTTTAGAACTATCGAAAGATAAACTATAGGGATTAAGCGCTAGGCTAGATCCCTAAAAAGAAAGGGGGGCCGATATGGACTCCCTTTTACTATTTATTTTTTTAATGCTGCCTCTATAAGCTCAGCATAAAAATCACCTTCTTTCATCCCATAAGCGCGTACCTGCTGTGGTATAAAACTTTGCGCAGTCTGCCCTGGAATCGTATTGATCTCAATAAAATAAAACTTGTCGGTATCGTGCTCCAAGAAGAAATCGACACGGACCATTCCCTTACAATCTAATCGAACATAGATCTCCCTAATAATCCGGGCTGCGCGATCGCGTTGCTCTTCATTCAAGTCTGCCGGTGTTATCTCTTCGGTTAGTCCTGGAATATACTTGGCCTCAAAGTCAAAAAACTCCCGTGTCGTACGTACTTCAGTAGCGGGCAGCACAACCAATTCGCCTTTAGCATTTCTAAAGATACCTTGCGAAAACTCTCTTCCTTGCACAAACTCTTCGACCAACACCTGCTTACCGGTATTCTCGGCATCAAAGGCTTTGTCCAATGCCTCCTGCAACTGTGCAGCTTCTTTGACTTTAGTCATACCGATACTCGACCCGCCAGCATTGGGTTTGACAAAATAAGGTAACCCTAGCTTTTCTTCGACCAGACGAACGCCGTCTTGACGGTGGTTTTCAAATAGCAATACCGACTTAGCAACATTGATCTCTGGAATATCTGCCAAAATAGATTTGGTATAGCCCTTATTCATTGTCAGCGCAGAGGTCAAAGCACCACATGAGGTATAAGGCAGTCCGATCATATCAAAATACCCCTGCAAACGTCCATCCTCTCCAGGTGTACCGTGCAAAATAATTAAAGCAACATCGAAAAGAATCTTATCTCCATTGATGTGCAAGGAGAAGTCGTCTTTTTTAACGGGCACTTTCTCTCCCTCACCTACATTCCCGTACCACCCCTCATTCGTGATATCAATGATATACACATCGTACTTACTTTTATCCAATTGACTATAGACAAAAGCCGAACTTTTATAAGACACCTCGGCTTCACCCGTAAATCCACCGGTAATTAACGCTACTTTTGTTTTCATTTAGAATATAATTATTTATGAGCAAGGCCTGCTAAGATATGAACGCTTATCATGCATCCACCCTACGAAGGGACATTAGCTAGTTTAACTCCCACAAACCTAAAAAAAATGTACATCATTCGCTAATACATAACTCATAAAAAGACAGCCAATAAGTCTTTTTGGAGCGATAGCATCCACTTATACCGACAAAACAGGAGTCCCCTTAGCTAGTCCGGCCTGAATACTTGACCCTTTAAAAGGAAATATAATTTGTGATACGGGGAAAAACGAATATTTTTGCTTAGGAAAACTACATTGTAAAAAAAGCTTCTACCTTTTTAGTAGAACACAAGGATTTATATAAATTTCATTTCATGTCCAAACTATTGCTTTATCTACGAACAGATGTGTTCAGAAAAAATCTGATTTATGCACTGATCACACTTATCGTTTTATTTCTCGTAGTATACTTCGGTCTTAAAATCTACACGAAGCACGGCGATGCCCAAGAAGTACCTGTATTAAAGGGGCTCACGATATCGGAAGCCAAACAGATACTAGACAAAGCGGGATTAGAATACAAAATAGACTCGGTCTATCAAATGGATGCCAAACCAGGCTTAGTTATAGAGCAAGACCCTGAGGCATCAGCTCTAGTAAAAGGAGGTAGAACAATATACCTAACTATTATCACGCAGGTTGCACCAGAGATTGCACTACCCGATGTTATTGAAAAGAACCTTATTGAGGCATCTGCAATCTTAAAAAACCATAATTTAAAAATTAAAGACACCATTTATATCAACGACATCGCACGCGACGTTGTATTAGGTATTCAATTTGGTGGTCAAAAAATTAATGCTGGAAGAATGATTTCCAAAGGATCTTCGATCACCGTGGTACTGGGGAATGGAAAAGGAGCCAACGAAGTTGAAGTTCCGATGTTATTGAACCTCACCCTATCGGAAGCTAAATTTGCACTGCAGGGGCTAGGGCTCCATATTGGCGCGATATCTGGAGCAATCACCGATTCGACTACAGCTCGTGTCATCGCACAATCCCCAGATTCGACCTCACGCTTTATTAGCATTGGTACACCAATCAACTTGACACTATCTAACGACTAGACATGACAGCAAAAAAAGCTTTCCCTACTTGGTTAAAAGGAATTTTAATCGCAGTCCTAATCATCGGTGCTTTTATCGGATGGAAGGCATACCAGATTTTCTGGGGACCATCTGTTACCGATGCGCAGGAATACCTATACGTACATACCAATGATAACTATGAGAGTGTACTACGCCGTATCAGGCAGGAGAATCTCGTAAATGATCCCGAACACTTTAATATCGTGGCTAAAGCGATGGATTTTCCAGAGAGTGTTAAAGCTGGACGTTACAAACTGACTCCCGGTATGAGCAACCGAAAATTGATAGGCAATCTGAGGGCTGGTCTACAAGATCCAGTGAAACTGCGTTTCGCTAATATCCGCCTTAAAGAAAACCTCGCAGGTCTACTAGGCAAAAGTTTTGAAGCAGATTCTGCACAGTTTAGCACTATCTTAAACAATGAAGCTGTTGCGGAACAGTACGGCTTTACCAAAGATAATTTCTTTGCGATGTTTATCCCCAACACGTACAACATCTATTGGAATACATCGCCGGATAAAGTAATCGAACGTCTGAACGAAGAGTATAAAAAATTCTGGACCGATGAACGAAAGGAAAAAGCAAAAAAACAAAATCTCACACCTGTGGAAGTCTCAATTCTGGCTTCTATTGTGCGAGGCGAAGCACTGCACAACGATGAGATGCCACAGATTGCGGGACTATACCTGAATAGGCTGAAAAAAGGAATGCTTTTACAAGCAGACCCTACTGTTATTTTTGCAAATAACGATTTCACTATCCGCCGGGTATTGAACAGACACCTTACTATCGACAATCCTTATAACACCTATCGGTATAAAGGTCTGCCTCCAGGCCCTATCACAATGGCGCCTATTGTGGCTATTGATGCTGTTCTCAACCCAGCACAACATGACTATATCTACATGTGTGCGAAAGAAGATTTCTCGGGTTACCATGCGTTTGCAACGACAGTGACGGAGCACCTGGTCAATGCGCGGAAGTTCCAAAAAGCTTTGGACGACAGAAATATCAAAAAATAGAGTTAGAAGGTTAGAGGTAAAATCGTAAAAAGGTTAAAGCGGGAAACCGCTAAGAATCCCAATACGCAATACTTCGGTACGCAATACTAAAAATGTTTATATACGAACACCAACTACGGATACGATACGCGGAAACAGACCAAATGGGCTATGTCTATTACGGCAACTATGCGGCCTTCTATGAAGTAGCACGTACGGAGATGCTCCGCCAGACTGGTATATCCTACAAACAGTTAGAAGACATGGGGGTCATGATGCCTGTGCTGGAGATGCACACAAAGTATTTACAGCCCGCTAAATATGATGAGCTCATCACGATCAAGACCACTATCCGTGAAAGGCCCAATGTCCGTATCAACTTCGAGTATGAAATCTGCAATGAACAGGGGACATTGCTCAATACTGGCAGTACTCAATTGGTATTTGTGGATAAGAAAAAAAATAGGCCCTGTCGAGCTCCAGATATTTTTCTGGAGAAAATAGCGCCTTATTTTACATAGAAAAATCCTAAATGAAAAAGCTACATGACAGCCTGCTCCATCTAAGACCTTACGACAGATTTATCGAATGGTCCAAGACGGCGGTTCTGCCGGGATTCAGCAATCTACCGCTGTACACTGTAGCCGTATTTTTCTTTCAGGAAATCAAAAGAGAAGCGATCCTTAACAAGGCCTCTTCTCTGGCATATAACTTTATGCTAGCGATATTCCCAGGTATCATCTTTCTATTCACACTCATCCCCTATATCCCTATCAACAATTTTCAAGAGGGGCTGATGGACTTCCTAGCCATAGTCATCCCTTTGGAGGCTTTCGCCGCCATAGAATCCACCTTAGAAGATATTATTAAAAATCAAAACGGCGGACTCATGTCCTTTGGTTTTCTGTTGGCAACATTTTTTTCGACAAATGGAGTCACGAACCTAATGATGGCTTTCAATAAGTCTTCATTGACCCGCGAAAAAAGAAGTTGGGGCCACCGACGTCTCATCGCCCTAGGGCTATCATTTGCGATCATTGTAGCCTTGACTATAGGTATAGCGGTTTTTACTGGCGCGGGTATGATCATTACTTACCTTAAAGACCATATTACATATGAAATGTCTTGGTTTTGGACTTTCGTGGTAAAAGCTGCACGATGGATTATTCTATTCGCCATCTATTTTAGTACGGTCAGCATGCTTTACAAGTTTGGCCCTTCGGCTTCCAAACGATGGAAACTCTTTAGCCCGGGCGCGACATTAGCGACGATCCTGGCTATCCTTACCTTTTCTGGTTTTGTATACTACATCAATAACTTCAATGCTTACAACAAACTATATGGCTCTATCGGTACTATCATCGTAATGATGATATGGATGTATCTCAATTCACTTATCCTATTAATTGGTTTTGAGCTGAATGCAAGTATCACACTCTCTAAACAAAGCATTAAGATTGTCAAGCCTAAAGTTTACAATTCTTTCAAACAACCTTCTAATTAAGCATTGAATCGCGACTTACGCTTTCTGTGGTGTCGAAAACTTTTTTTTCACATAAAATATTGTAAATAAAAGTTTTTCGTATCTTTGCACTTCCTACAATGTAGGGAAAAGGAGATAATTAATTAATGGCAAAAAAACAAGAAGCAGAAAAAGAGTTAGCGGCGAAAAACGCAGAGCTACAAGGTGCTGACACTAAAGTAGTGAAAGACACTGAAAAGATTGAGTCTGAAGCTGATTCAAACTTAATCGACGAAATCAAATCCAACACATGGATTACTCCAGCTGGAGATTTTGATTGGGATGCTGACGAGAAAGCTTTCGGTAATTACAGCGAAGCAGAACGTACAAAAATGGAAGAACAGTACGCAGGTACTTTCAACCAAATCAACCAAGGCGAAATTATTGAAGGTATCGTGGTATCTATCAATAGTAAAGATGTGGTTTTGAATGTTGGTTTCAAATCAGATGGTCTTGTAGCAAAAACTGAGTTTCGTGATCTTCCTGATTTAAAAATCGGGGATACTGTAGACGTATTTGTTGAATCACAAGAGGATGCAAATGGTCAATTAGTATTGTCACGTAAGCGTGCGAAAACTCAAAAATCATGGGAATCTATCAACGAAGCATTGGAAAATGATGCTATCATCGATGGTTTCGTAAAATCACGTACTAAAGGTGGTTTGATCGTAGACATCAAAGGTGTAGAAGCTTTCTTACCTGGATCTCAAATCGACATCAAACCTATTCGTGACTACGATATCTATGTAGGAAAAACTATGGAATTCAAAGTTGTGAAAATCAACCACGAATTCAAAAACGTAGTAGTTTCGCATAAGGTATTGATCGAGGACGATTTAGAAAACCAAAAATCAGAGATTGTTTCTAAATTAGAAAAAGGTCAAGTATTAGAAGGTACTGTTAAAAACATTACTGATTTCGGTGTGTTCATCGATTTAGGTGGTGTAGATGGTTTACTTCACATTACTGATATTTCTTGGGGACGCATCGAGCATCCAAGAGAAGTATTGGCATTAGACCAAACAATCAATGTTGTTGTATTAGACTTTGATGACGAGAAAAAACGTATCGCATTAGGTTTGAAACAACTTTCTCAACACCCTTGGGAATCTTTAGATACAGCTTTAGAAATCGGTTCTAAAGTAAAAGGTAAAATCGTTACTGTTGCTGACTACGGTGCTTTCTTAGAAATCATCCCAGGAGTAGAAGGATTGATCCACGTATCTGAAATGTCATGGTCTCAAAACCTACGTTCTCCTCAAGAGTTCTTAAAAGTAGGTGATGAAATCGAAGCTCAAATCTTAACGTTAGATCGTGAAGACCGTAAAATGAGCTTAGGTATCAAACAATTGACTCCAGATCCTTGGCAAAATATCACAGAGCGTTACCCAGTAGGTTCTAAACAATCAGCTGTTGTTAAAAACATGACTAACTTCGGTGTATTTGTTGAACTAGAAGACGGTATCGATGGTTTAATCCACATCTCTGATCTTTCTTGGTCTAAAAAAATCAACCACCCTAACGAATTCACTAAAGTTGGTGAAACATTAGACGTAGTTGTTTTAGAATTAGATGAAGAAAACCGTAAGTTATCTTTAGGTCACAAACAATTAGAAGAAAATCCTTGGGATACTTTTGAAACAATCTTTACTGAAGGTTCAATTCACGAAGGAACTGTTATCAAAGTAGGTGAAAAAGGAGATATCGTAGCTTTACAGTACGGTGTAGAAGGATTCTGTCCATCTAAACACTCTGTAAAAGAAGACGGTAGTGCTTTGAAAGTTGATGACGCAACAGAGTTCAAAATTATTGAATTCAATAAAGAGAACAAACGTCTAGTTATTTCTCACTCTCGTATCTGGGAAGATGCTAAAGAAGAAGTTCGCAAAGAAGAATCTAACAGCCGTAAAAAAGATGCTAAAGCTGCATCAACTGCTGTTAAAAAAGTAAAAGATTCTGTTGAGAAATCTACTTTAGGTGACCTTGGTGTATTAGCTCAATTAAAAGAGCAAATGGAAGGTGATGAAAAAAAATCTAAATAAAATCCATTAGATTTATATAAAGGCCCCCAAAAGGGGCCTTTTTTTTGTTCAAGACCTTACCTCCTAAGAGCTAAATATATAGTCCACACTTGTATACTAGTCTTTAATACATTATTTTTAACCTCAATAATAAAAAAACTGATATCCACTAGCTTGTAATTAGAAATTTGCCCGTTGTGATGAAGAATAACCTTCGCATTCTTTTATTAGTATTGACGCTATTGTTTATAGCAACAGCTTTTTCTATACGGAAATCGATATCTGATACCGATATACTGGAGCTAGATACCAAACACCTCACGGAGAATTTAAGATCAAAAGAAAAGCTCGTAGACCATATTTTTGGTGACTCGCTCTATCTTAAAACTTTTGTCAATAGTGATAGGTATCCCTTACAATTAAAAGAGATTTCCCAGCGCTATGAAGAAGAAAACGTATACCTCTACCTATACAAAAATAAAAAGCCTATTTTTTGGAGCTCCAATATGTACGTCCCAGAGACAGAAGCTGGACTCAAAAATGAAACAAGCTTTATAAAGACGGAAAACTTTTCGTTTGTCGTCAAAAAGAAGATCATATCGAACGAGATCAGTGTGCTAGCATTGATACCGATAGAGAGGAGTCTCAATGCATCCAGCGGTTACTTTAAGACAACCCAATTCTTTAGCTTCCTAAAGACGGATAATCTACGTCTAGCTAATTTTGGAGACTCTGAAAATATTAAGAACATCTACGCTAAAGACAATACTTTTTTATTTTCTGTCAAACTAAAAGAGGGAAAGCACAACAGTATTTTCCTTAAAATACAATTGATATGTTGGATTTTGGGAACACTCTGTTTCGTCATCTGGATAAATGGATCCTGTCTAACACTGGCACGTAAGGGCTATCCTTTTCTATCTGTTGTTATTTTACTACTCACTTTTTTTCTAGTCCGGATTATAGACATAGAAACCAACTGGTTTACACAATATTCCAGCTTGGACATCTTTGACCCGAGGTATTATGCATACAGCTACCTTACGCCCAACCTATGGTCATTCTTAATTAATAATATTGCCATCTTTTGGATTCTATGCTTTGCCAAAAATATAAAGGATCAATGGCAGATTCCGGAGAAGCTAAAGCAAAAAAATATCGGGGTACTTATTTACTACCTCCTACTATCTGGATTATACATCTGCTTCCACTGGGGCTTTGATCAGATTACAACCCTGATCACACACTCTCCTATCACGCACAGGGATTTTGTACAGATCTTCGACCTTAATCCCGAGACTATTATTCACGTACTGATATACTGTCTTAGTATCTTATCGTTAATCTATTTAACAGACCTTATACTTGGTTTTGGAAAAGCCGTATGCCACAAGGCTACGTTGAATATCAACATCCAACTTATAACGATTGTACAGTTTTTGGTGTTAGGTGCTATCAATCAGGATTTCAGTCTATTCAATGTACTGGTAGGTGTCCTTATTATGGTTCGTTCTTTCGATTACTCGATGTTTAAGGATAATAACCTATCTACACACGTGGTATCACTGGTCGCCCTAGCTTTGATTTCGACCATCAAATACGCTCAAGCAGTAAAGGAGACGCAACAGGAACATATGAAGATAACGTTGACCACACTAGAGTCGGACGACGATATCGAAGCCATTTCGCGTTTCTCGGATATAGAATATAACCTACAGAACGACCAACAATTAAAACACCTGATCGAGATCTCGCTACCCAATACGGACACGAAGATGATCAGTGAATACATAAAACGAAAATATCTAGGCGGATATCTTTCGAAATATGAATTCCGCGCATACTATTACTACAATGAAACCCCACTAGGCAAGTATACAGGGAATAAAATAGATGAGTACCGAGAGAAGGTAATCAACAAATCCATAAAAGTCAACGAGACTGATCTATTCTATAAAGTACAGACCGAAATAGGAACCTACGAATATTTCTGTATAGTTACTTTTCCAGTTGCCAATGAACAGAATATCTCTGTCATTCTGGATTTCAAGAGTAAAGCATTTAACCCGAACTTCCCTTTCCCGGTGCTGACAGAGTCTCAATCGGAAGAAGGGTTCAGTCCACAGCGGGTGATCAAAGATAGTTTTGCGCTCTACAAGAATGGCAATCTAGTCACACAAAACGGAAAGTACACCTATCCAAATTCAGACAATAGCTATCCTCAAAAGACACACGAGTTTCTAAATTTTGATGATAATAACGGTTTCTATCATATCATTTACAAGCCGAATAAAGAAACTACAATTATTGTAAGCAAACCATACCATTCCTATTGGCAATATATTGCAGTCGCTTCGCTCTCCTTTCTAACCTTATATTTGGTACTTGCTATTTCTAAGTTTTTGCTGGTTATTGTACCGAAATATCTGCGTCAAGATTTCAAGCTGCGTAATATCAGCTATCAGTTACGCCTAATATTCTCCCGAATACGCTATAGTACCCGTATCCAAACGTTGGTAATCTCTTCCGTCTTGGTGGCTATCGTTATCTCTGGACTCATTACTTTCTTTAGTGTAAGCTATCAGTCTCAAAAGAATATAGAGAGCCAACGGTTGAATTACATCTCTGAACTCGTCACTAAGCTAGAGACAAGAGCATTGATAGATACAGTGGGCGATGCCACTACAGATCTAAAAGCACTGATGACCTCTATGTCGGATGTCCTGATTACGGATTTCAACCTATACGATAAAAACGGTAAGCTTTTCTTTACGACACAGCCTAAAATATATGACCAAAAGCTCGTGTCAGAATACATCAATCCAGACGCTTTTATCACACTCAATGTGCTAAAAAAGACGGAAACACAGAATAACGAATCCATAGCGGATTTTAACTATGTTTCTTCTTATGCGACGATCCGAAACTCAAACTACCATACGATCGCGTATCTCGGTATTCCTTACTTTGATTCGAGCGCCTATGATTCTGAAAATAGAAGTATCCTGCTGAATACGATACTGAATGTCTATACCATTATCATCATCGTTTTTGTATTTCTATCGGTCTATATCTCCAATAAGATTACAGAGCCCTTACAGATTATCCGTAAGAAACTATCACAGACTAATCTGGGTGGCAAACAGAATGAGCCACTGTACTGGGAGAAAAACGATGAGATCGGTGTCCTGGTCAAAGAATATAATTTTATGTTGGTAAAGCTGGAAGAGAATGCCAAACAACTCCGTAACGCAGAACGGGAAAGTGCTTGGCGGGAAATGGCAAAACAGGTCGCCCATGAGATTAAAAATCCGCTAACACCGATGAAACTTGGCATACAGCAGCTTAGCCGCTCCTTCTATGAAAATGACCCACGGCTTACGGAACGTTTTCAAAAGATATCAACGTCCTTTATCCAACAAATTGATGCCCTGTCTCATATTGCTTCTGAATTTTCGGCCTTTGCGAAGCTTCCGGACACCAATCTGGTGCCAATAGATTTGATTGCTAAAATCAACAAGTCCCTGGATGTCTACAACAATAACCAAAACACGGCTATCGTCTTTGAGAATCATACCAAACTGCAAAAAATAATTGTATTAGGAGACCGGGATCAGTTACTCCGCTCTTTCAACAACTTGTTAAAAAATGCAATAGAAGCGACCTCACGACGTCGAAAACATAAAATAAATATACAGGCACATCTTTTGGAAAACAATTGGGTACAGATCATCGTACACGACAATGGTGATGGTATAGCCCGGGATGTGATCCCGAATATATTCAGCCCTAATTTTACAACCAAAAGTTCAGGAACCGGATTAGGGCTTGCCTTCGTAAAGCAGACTATCGATGGAATGGGAGGAAAAATAACTTTCCAGACGGAAATCAACATCGGCACATCGTTTTTTATAGAAATACCGCTGCATAAGGAAAGTCTATAGCATCATAATATTTTTACACAGCAGCCTCTAACAGTTCTAATAAACATGCTATCTTAGCGTTAAATTAATATACTCATAATATGAATTGGAGAAAATCTCTATTTATCGCCGCTGCGATGTTTGCTACTACGCACACATTTGCGCAAGATAATTTAATCAATGCCCTTAAAAATAATGTAAGTGACAACAGCAAAGATGGATTTGTCTTTACACAATTAATCAACTTAGGAAATACTTCTATCAAAGATCAAGGTTCTTCAGGTACGTGCTGGTCTTATTCAGGCAACTCATTCTTAGAGTCTGAAATGATTCGTAAAGGAAAGCAACCTGTAGAGATTTCTCAGATATACACGGCATACTACACCTATTTGGAAAAAGCAAAAACCTATGTAAAACTACATGGTGACCAAGCTCAAGGTGAAGGTGGTCAGTTGCACGACGTATTGACTATTTTCCGTAAGTATGGTGCTGTTCCCCGTGAGGTATACACCGGTCTACGCGAAGGACAGACACGCAATAATTTCTCTGAAATGTCTACCTTGATCCAAGGCATGAACGAAAATATTGTTAAGAGCAAAAAACTAACTCCGACTTGGCAAAAAGCGATCACTGGCGTAATGGATTCCTATTTGGGAGTGCCACCTCAGTCATTCCAATACAAGGGCAAAACCTATACACCACGCACTTGGGCTGATCAAGTCGTAGGTATCAACCCTGATGACTACGTAGGTATCAGTTCATTCAAAGAGCATACATACTATAAGCCGTTCGTACTATTGATCCAAGACAACTGGTCATTCGAGAGTTTCTATAACGTACAAATGAATGACTTAACAAGTATCATTGATAATGCATTACAAAACGGATACACAGTAGCATGGGCAAGTGATGTTTCGGAGAAGTATTTCAGCTGGAAAAATGGTGTTGCATTTGTTCCTGAAAAAGACATGGATACGATGAACAAAGAGGAACTTGGCAATCTATTCAATGGTCCAAAAGCAGAAGCTAAAATCACAGAAGACCAACGCCAGGCGTCATTTGATGACTATTCGACTACAGATGACCATGGTATGCACATCGTAGGTATGGTAAAAGACCAAAATGGAAAAGAGTACTACATTGTTAAAAACTCTTGGGGCGAATCCAATGACTATAAAGGATACCTTTATGTAACAAAGGAATACGTACGCTACAAAACAATCTCTATCTTACTACATAAAGATGGGATTCAAAAAGACATCAAGTCAAAATTGGGAATCTAAAAAACTCTATAAAAAAAGCCTGCTAATAAATATTAGCAGGCTTTTTTTGTTAAAGCACTGTGCAACAAAACATTTTCGCTAAAATTATGTTTTTCTCTTAAAAACATCTATGACGGGCTGTAGCAAATAAAGGATTCTGTTCGTTGTGATAATAAACGATATGCAACAATAAAATTACATTACATGAAATCACCATTAATTACAATGAAAAGGAACTTTATCGTTCTCGCTACAGTGATCAGTTTGGGTATGAGCAGCTGTGCTGCACAAAAAACCGGAACAGATAAGCACATGAGTACAGCATTATTTGACACGAAATGGCAATTGACAGAACTAAATGGCAAGCCAGTTCCGAATGAGGTAAATGGGAAACAGCCTTTTATGTCTTTTGAAAAAAATGAGAATCGTTACTCTGCTAGTGGAGGCTGCAACGGTATTGGTGGTACATTCGAATTAAAATCGAAGAAAAAGATCAAATTTTCGCAAGGTATGTCAACTATGATGGCTTGTCCGGATATGAGTGTTGAGCAAGGAATCAATCAGATGTTGGGTAAAGTCGATAACTTTGAGTTAGCTGGAGGCTTATTGGTTCTAAAACAAGGTGCTACCCCAGTAGCAAAAATGAAAGCTTCTACAGCGGGCTCTACAAGCGCTGCACTAGAAGGAACCTGGGTGATGGATTATGTCCTACACACTAGCGAAACCTTCCAGGCACTATATCCAGAGCAAAAACCTACAATCACATTCACTACAGCAGAGAACAAAGTGAATGGTAACAGCAGCTGTAATAACTTCTTTGGAGAATACAAAACGAGTGAAGGTAGTCGTATTAAATTTGGTGCTCTAGGTATGACGCGTATGTTCTGTCCTGGAAACGGAGAGTCTGTATTTGTGAAGAATCTAGAAAAAGTAACCCGTTATGCGGTCTCGGAAGGCATATTGACCTTTATCAGTGATGATATCGTCGTGATGCGTTTCACAAAGAAATAAGACTATTATAAGAATAAGTAAAAGAGTCTGTATCGGATTATCTACGATACAGACTCTTTTTTGAATATGACTATTTATAAGACTTCCCCTATCCAAATAAATTGGAACTCAAATAGCGATCTCCACGATCACAAGCAATAAATACAATCACACCATGCTCCAATTCACTCGCCACCTGTAATGCAGCCTGCATCGCGCCACCGGTACTCATACCCGCGAAAACACCTTCGAGACGCGCCAGCTCTCTAGAGCGCTGAACAGCATCTTTTTCGTCTACATCAATGACACGATCGACACGCGAGGGATCGAAAATCTTAGGTAGATAAGCCTTTGGCCACCGTCGAATACCTGGGATGGAGGATTCTTCTGTAGGTTGACAGCCTACGATCTGAATAGCTGGATTTTTGTCTTTGAGAAACATCGAACAGCCCATGATGGTACCTGTAGTCCCCATAGCACTCACAAAATGGGTGATCTCTCCCTTTGTATCCTGCCAGATCTCGGGGCCCGTAGTCTTCACGTGAGCGAGATAATTATCGGGATTCGCAAATTGGTTCAATATGAACACGCCCTCTTTGGCCGCTTTTTCCTCCGCATAATCTCGACATATCTCCATAGACTCCAACAAGGTGACTCTAGCTCCGAAAGCTTCCATCGTAAGCGTACGCTCCCTGGTGGAGGTCGCAGGCATGACCAGCTCGAGGTCTAAACCATACATACTGGCAATCATAGCCAAGGCAATACCTGTATTGCCACTGGTAGCTTCGATCAACTGATCACCCTTTTTTATATCGCCGCGCTCCATCGCCGAACGAATCATGTTCAACGCAGGTCGGTCTTTAACAGAACCTGCTGGGTTATTCCCCTCCAACTTGGCATAAATCTTCACGTTTGGATTCGTATGGAATTGCGTGATTTCTACCAAAGGTGTATTTCCTATTGTATCGATAATATTTCCCATTATACAGTCGGTTTGGTTTCTATAAATTTTGAGTTAGGCTGATGGTATACCGTAGTGTAGGGCTCTACGCTGCTCGTCAGCCACACGTTTCCACCGATGATCGAGTGGTCCCCAACTTTGGTCTCGCCCCCAAGAATAGTCGCTCCAGCATAAATGATAACATGATCTCCTATGATGGGATGCCGCTGTACGTTGGCAAAGGATTTCTCTACACTGAGCGCTCCCAGGGTCACCCCCTGATATAGTTTGACATGACTACCTATGATACAGGTCTCGCCAATAACTAATCCCGTCCCGTGATCTATGTACAAATAGGGGCCTATCTGAGCACCAGGATGAATATCAATTCCCGTTTTTGAATGGGCATACTCGGTCAATATCCTTGGTATCAAAGGTACCCCCAGCTGAAGCAACTGATGGGCCAAGCGATAAATACTAATAGCCATAAATCCAGGATAGGTACGAATGACTTCGCGCAGGCTCTGCGCCGCAGGGTCACCATTCATAATCGCCTGTGCATCGGTATTCATCACCTCGTAGATACTAGGGAGCAACGCAAAAAAACGCTTAGCTATAGCTTGATTATCACAGTGTGAACAAGCTTTGGTTTTTAATAGAAGCTCAAAAAGCTCGGATTCAGATTGTCCAAAAGCCAAAATCATTTCCTCTATGCTTCCAAAACCCTTGGAGTTACGTTCTGGAAATAACAGATCTAACAAATCCTTAGCCCAGCCAGCAATACGCTCATTCGATGGCATATCCTGTACCTCGAGTTGCTTTAAAAACAGTTGTTGATAAAACATCGTAACCTCATTTCCCTTCATCGGTTCAAATATACTATTAATACTACCAACATTATAGAATTAATTTATTAAACAACTCGTCATGAGTCTGTTCTGCGGACACGCACATCCCAGGATGTGTAGCCGAGCATTGTATCAGTGTACTTCTATTTGCGGTAAGCCATCTAAATCGCTCTGGCTGATCGAGAGATGCAATACGTCCGGCTTGCTTATCACCAATACAAATTCGACGAAACGAATCTAAATGTTCCTTGATCATCGACACATCTATATCAGCATATAGTGCTTTTATTTTCGTTTCATCTACATATATCTTGACATCAGCATAGCGTTGCTTTCTACAATAGAGCGCTACCCCCACATTCACAAATTCCTCCCGTTCGACACGAGGTACGACCCGTACTACGGCATACTCATATACTGTTCTTTCGCTCATTTTCTATTTGATTAAGAAATACTTCAGACTGCGCTAGTCTTCCCAATAAAAACTTTCTGTAGACCTCACGTACTTCATCCGGACGGAGCGCTCTTCCTTCTTCTTCCAACCATTCGTCGGGAATAGCATCCAAGATAGCAGTGATCGTATCAACATCAAAACTCGCCCTATACTTGCTATCGACTTCTCGAACCTGTGCTGCTTTATTCAACAACACATGGTCTTTGATCTGTACAAAAGGCTTGGTCATTTGCTCTTCCCAATTATCCCAAGAATGGTGAAAATAGAGCGAAGCACCGTGATCAATCAACCAAAGTTCCTTATGCCAGATCAACATATTTGTATTGCGTGCGGTGCGATCCACATTCATCAATAAGGCATCCAACCAAACAATTTTAGAAGCTTCTTCTTCATTGACGGCATCAACATTAGCGTCAAACGTAATGGCACCATTAAGAAAGTGGACACCTAGATTCTTGCCGACAGAGAAACGTAACAAATCCTGAATCTCTTCATCTGGTTCCATCCGTGCAAATGATTCGTTCAACTCTGCAAATACCATCTCGGGCATGCGAAGCCCTAATAGACGCGCCAGCTCCCCTCCTATAAACTCAGCGACTAGCGCCTTTTTCCCTTGTCCGGCTCCTCTAAATTTAATAACATAACTAAATCCATCATCTGCATCTACCAATCCAGGTAATGACCCTCCTTCTCTAAAAGGCTGTATATAACGGATGATATTTACATCACGTATTTCTATTTTATTCGTCCCCATTGGCGCACTTATATATCTTGTATAAAACTCAAATTCATCACTCTAATCTAGTTCAAAAATCTTGACTTATCGATAGAAAAAAGCAAAACATACAGTTTTGTGACTAACAAACAAGCATATTTCTAGCTATATTTGTCTTTATCGAAAAGTAATACGAATTAGAGGATATGGATACAACCGCAGAATACAATGCCGTAATACAATATTGCAAGGATCTTTTTATAAAAAAAACGAAGGATTATGGTACCGCATGGAGAATCATGCGTCTACAATCAATCACTGATCAGATTTACATCAAAGCAAAACGTATCCGAACGCTCGAAATCAAACAGGTTTCTAAAGTTGGTGAGGATATTTCTGACGAGTATATCGGAATCGTGAATTACTGTGTGATCGCACTTTTGCAATTAGAATTGGGCGAAGAAGGGGAAGAAAATCTTCAAACCGCTTTTGTAGACCAAAAATATACAGAAAAAGTGGATGAGACACGTGACCTGATGTTTGCAAAAAATCACGATTATGGAGAGGCATGGCGCGATATGCGTATCTCCTCGATGACAGACCTCATCCTTATGAAACTACACCGAGTGAAACAAATTGAGGACAATCATGGACAGACGCTCGTGTCTGAAGGGCTAAAGGCCAACTATCAAGATATGCTGAACTACGCCGTCTTTGCGTTAATAA
Source organism: Sphingobacterium sp. (assembly GCA_031277715.1). Classification (GTDB taxonomy): domain Bacteria; phylum Bacteroidota; class Bacteroidia; order Sphingobacteriales; family Sphingobacteriaceae; genus Sphingobacterium. Next base: position 26,302 of record JAITLW010000080.1, read on the forward strand.
AACTGGGTTTTGCCGATAAAAACAACTAAAATGTCTAATACATCCTACTATGCTCCGTTGAAAAACGACAAGTCTTCACCCGATATCCTGCTATGGATATCTCGATTGTTCGTTGGACTCCTATTTATATTTTCCGGATTAATAAAAGCCAATGACCCTATGGGCTTCGGCTTCAAATTGCAAGAGTACTTCCATGTACTCCATCTTAATTTCCTAAACGACTATGCCACTTGGATTGCGGTCGCTATCTGTGCTTTTGAGATTATTCTAGGTGCTTTACTGGTACTCGGTATTGCAGGTCGAAAAGTCGCTTGGGGATTACTACTTTTGATTATCTTTTTTACCTTCCTGACGTTTTACTCTGCCTTTTTTGAGGTAGTGAGTTCTTGTGGATGCTTCGGAGATGCCATTCCTTTGACTCCATGGCAATCCTTTATCAAAGACCTTGTTTTACTCGTTTTTATATTGGTAATCTTTGTTAAAAGAAAAAAAATCGTCCCTTTGATCGCGAGTTCTTTCACGAACAATCTGCTGAGCTTCTTTGTTATCATTCTATCTTTTGGTATCGGAATCTATACCATCAGCTACCTACCTTTTGTTGACTTCTTGCCTTACAAAGAGGGGAATAATATTCCTAAGCTCATGGAGATACCTGAAGGTGCGGAACAAGATGAGTATGAACACATCTACGCGCTGAAGAACAAGACGACCAATGAAGAGAAAAAAATGACAGACAAGGAGTATATGGACCAAAAAATTTGGGAAGATGAGAATTGGGAAGTCATTGGTGAACCCGAATCAAAACTGATCAAAAAAGGTTATCAAGTACCTATTCCTGACCTTATTATATCAGATGCCGAAGGCAATGATCTGACACAAGAGGTGATCAACAATCCATATTACAACTTTGTGGTTACCAGTGTTGATGTGACGAAGTTGTCACCTACAGATTTTATCGCATTGGATAAAATCAATCAAACGATTCGTGACCTATCTACGGAATATAATATCCGGGCTATTTTATTGACAGCGAGCTCTTCGGATAATGTCAATTACCTCAACGATCAGCTCGACTTGGTATTAGAGTCGTTTTATGCAGATGCTGTCCCACTGAAGAGTATGGTCCGCTCCAATCCGGGCGTTATGCTCCTTCAAAATGGAACCGTAATCAAAAAATGGTCTAAGCATGCTTTTCCATCCAAAGAAAAGCTTATTGAAACTTATTTCAAGAAACAATAATGAACAAACCGATTTTCATAGTTGGATTCATGGGGAGCGGAAAAACCACATTGGGCAAAAAAATTGCTGCCGCAATGGGGAAAGTATTCATAGACCTAGACCACGAGATTGTAGCACATATCGGTATGAGCATTCCCGAATACTTCAACACATTTGGCGAAGCGCACTTTCGGGAACTAGAGCGTGAATTCTTAAAAAAACAAGAAGGGGCCAACGCTATTATCTCTACAGGAGGTGGTACGCCTTGTTATTTTGACAACATGCAATGGATTACGAACAATGGATTGGCAATCTATTTGGAGCATAGCCCAAAATCACTCTGGTCAAGACTTAGCCAATCGGATGTCAATAAAAGACCTGTTCTAAAAGGACTGAATGGAGAAGAACTTCTGGCATTTATCGAAACAAAACTTGCAGAACGCACCCCGTTTTACAACCAGTCACAGTTAAAGGTTGACCAAATGCATACGAGTATAGAGCAGATCGTACAATTGATACACAATTACAAAACTGCCTGATGAATCGCAATTTTCTATATCTATCTATCCTACTATTCGTCGCCTCTACGACGGGTTGTTTTCGCAATAGTACTGGAACAACAGAAACTAGGGGGAAAGAGAAAGAAAATAGCCTATTCACCAATACAACTTTCGAATTGAATACGGTAGACGACCTCTACCAGTTTCTAACGTATACGGAATCCAGCTATCCACTAGTCAGTGCACACCGTGGAGGTCCGTCTAAGGGCTATCCCGAAAATGCCATCGAAACCTTTGCACGTATCGCGAATAAGATGCCTGCTATCATCGAATGTGATGTGAGGCTTTCAAAAGATTCTGTTTTGGTCCTCCTGCACGATGAAACACTGGACAGAACTACTACTGGAAAAGGAAAGGTCAATAAATTCACACTAGCAGAGCTCAAAAACTTAAAGTTAAAAGATACTGAAGGAAAGAACACCTCATACCGTATCCCAACGCTGGAAGAGGCCTTAGTCTGGGGTAGAGGAAAAGTTATCTTTACACTGGATGCTAAAAATGATATACCTTATCAATTACTGAATGATGTCATAAGCAAAGCCAACGCACAGGCTTATAGCGTAGTAATCACTTATAGCGGCAAACAGGCCAAAGCGTTGTACCGGATCAATCCGGATCTAATGATATCGGCTAGCATTAAATCAGTAGATGACCTAACCCGCTTAGCGGCTCTTGGTATTCCTGACAATAGAATTATAGCTTTTATAGGTGTCCGCCAACCTCAGCAAGAATTGGTAGAGATGCTCCATCAACATGGTATAAAAATAATATTGGGTACACTGGGCAACCTCGATCGGCAAGCCGAGCAACGAGGCTATCAGACCTATGCTGAATATATAGAAAAAGGAGCTGACGTCCTCAGTACTGACCGCCCATTGGAAGCCCATAAGGCATTAGATTATTATATCCGCAAGCGAAATATTACTTCGCCCTATATCCGTCATTAAAGCATGTCTATCGAAGTCAAGGAACTAACGAAAACATATAAGCAACAAAAAGCTTTAGATTGTATTTCTTTTACCACATCAAGCAATCATATCATTGGATTTTTGGGACCAAATGGCGCTGGAAAATCGACAACGATGAAAATCCTTACTGGAATACTTCCTGTCGAACAAGGCTCCTGTAAAATCAATGGTATAGATATTCGAGAAAATCCTTTATTGACAAAAAAAAATATAGGCTATCTTCCCGAGAATAACCCGCTCTACTTGGACATGTATGTGCAGGAGATTTTGCATTTTGAAGCACAGCTTCATAAATTGACCAATAGTAAGCAGCGGATTGAAGAGGTTATTGCGCTGACCGGTCTGCAAGCTGAACGGCACAAGAAGATAGCACAGCTATCCAAAGGTTACAAACAACGGGTAGGACTAGCCCTAGCAATTATACACGACCCACAGGTCCTGATTCTTGACGAGCCGACTACAGGCCTCGACCCTAATCAAATTATCGAAATCAGGTCCTTGATCCAACAATTAGCAATAAACAAAACAGTATTCTTATCAACGCATATCATGCAAGAGGTAGAAGCGATATGCCAAGAAGTTATTATTATCCATAAAGGTCAGATAAAAGACCATTTCCTCGCTCAAGATAGAGACACGAAATACCCCGGCTTAAACATGGAAGAAATATTTGTAAAACTAACGAATTCCTAAAACAAGATTACGGCTCGATTGTTGTAGATATATTGAGATTATTTATAATTAAAAACTAATAGATATGAAGAAAAAACTACTTACAGCGGCTTTAGTGCTTGGTCTTTTCACCTACACCAATGCACAGCAGGTTAAAACAGTACCTCAACATTCAGCGAATGTAGGTCTCACTCCAATAAAAGAAGGAAACTGGATGGTCGGTGGATCTATCGGTGGCTTAGGATATAGCTTTGAGTCAAAAGCATTTAATATAGGTGTAAGCCCTCGCGCTGGGTATTTTATTTCTGATGGACTAGCATTGGGTGCTCAAGCTTCCCTGGGACTTAGAACAATCAAAGACGCAGATAACGAGTGGAATTATGGTATCGCACCTTTCGTACGTTACTATATCCCTAGTGGAGCAAGTGCTACAGGCCGTTTCTTCGGACACGGTGACGTAGGTATCACAGGTAGTAATGCCGGTAAAGGAACGTCTTTTGCTTTTGGTATCAATGCAGGTTATGCACACTTTATCACACAAACAGTTGCATTAGAAGCAATGGCAGGTTATAACTATTCCAAAGCGAATGTCAACGTAGGAGACAAAGCAACAGGATTAGGAGTAAGCCTTGGCTTTCAAATCTATTTACCTGGAAAAAGTAAATAGGCTATCATAGAACAAACAGCATGAGATCAGGTCTCATGCTGTTTTGCATTATATACAGTCTTGCTTTCTACTCTACATTTTCCTAATTTCGGAACAAATTAATCGGAAGTAAGTTGTTAAGTATATATATAAAAGAAATAGCAGGTTATTTTAATTCCTTAATCGGCTATCTAGCAATAGGAATATTTTTATTGACCACTGGATTGTTGGTCTGGGTTTTTCCTGAAACCTCTATATTGGACGCAGGCTATACTTCATTGGATAGCTTTTTTGCATTAGCCCCCTACCTCCTTTTGTTTTTAGTACCTGCAATTTGTATGCGCAGTATCGCAGGTGAAAAGGCAGATGGTACTTTCGAGCTTTTACAAAGCCGTCCCATTACCTTAACACAGATTGTAATAGGCAAATTCTTAGGTGGACTGACTATCGTATCACTGGCTATTCTTCCTACCATAGTCTACGCCGTAACCATCTACTTCTTGGCGTATCCTGTAGGAAATATGGATATAGGGGCTACTATCGGATCTTATATTGGATTACTGTTCTTAGCAGCCACTTTTGTAGCGATATCGATCTTCTGCTCTGCACTGACGCGTAACCCTATCATAGCCTTTCTATTGGCTATCTCACTATCTTTCCTATTCTTTTATGGATTCGATGCCCTAAGTCAACTAAACCCTTTCCTTTTTATCGAGGATTTGGTTAAGCATGTCGGAATCTTAGCGCATTATGACTCTATTAGCCGGGGTGTTGTCACCGCTGCGGATTTAATCTATTTCCTCAGCGTGCAAGCGCTATTCCTACTCTTGTCCATTGGACATTTAGGCCGTCAGTTTAAACCCCGCAAGAAAACACTTACCGTCTACTTCGGCTTCCTGATCTTAATCACAGTATTGAACTTACCTCTGGTCCTACAACTGTTCGGAAGAATAGATCTTACGGAGGACCGACGGTTTACACTCACAGAGACCTCAAAAGATATCGTATCGAATCTTAAAGAAGACACCTACATTACCATCTTTTTAGATGGGCAACTGCCTGCCGGCTTTAAAAGATTAAGACAGGCGGCTATTGACATGGCGCACGACTTAAGATCCTATTCAAAGGGCAAATTAAAAATAAATGTCATTGACCCTAGCGCCGGAAGCCAGGAGGAACAAAAAGAATATACTGACGCATTGATAGCTCGTGGCCTCTATCCGACCAACCTGAGTGTAAAGACGGAAAGTGGGTTTACGCAAAAACTAATATTCCCTTCCGCTATCATCAGCCGGGGAGATCATGAAATCAATGTCAGCTTACTACAAAATAAAACGGGGCAGACTCCCGAACAGGTGCTTAACAACTCTGTTCAAAATCTAGAATATGCCTTCACTTCTGCTATTTCAAAATCGAATATTGATAAAGCACCCTACATCGCCTTTACGGAAGGTCACGGCGAACCTTCCGATCTGGAACTATATGATGCCATGCAGACATTGGGCGCATCCGGACAGGTAGGGAGGCTCCATCTCGATTCAATTCCACTGAACAATTTAAAGGAGATTTCCTTACTGATCATAGCTAAACCGCAAACGCCATTCTCTGAAAGTGAAAAGTATAAATTAGACTATTTTGTGCGTCATGGGGGCTCTGTTATCTGGGCTATAGACCAAATTGATGCCAGTTTGGATCACCTTAAGCAAAATGGCACACAGCCCCTAATAGGCCGGGAACTGAACTTAGATGACCAACTATTTTTGTATGGCGCACGTCTAAACTACAATATACTGGCGGATCTAAATTGTGCACAAATACCACTCTCCATAGGTAGCGTCGGTGGGCAGACACAAATAGAAATGGTACCTTGGTACTTCTTTCCCATTTTAATGCCGACAGGTAATAATGCTATTTTGAAAAACCTAGACGGAATACGAGCTGAATTTGTAGGAACGGTAGATACTATCGCAGCAGCAGGTATCAAAAAAGAAATTCTGCTACATTCCTCCCCTTTCAGTCGGGTAATCAATACGCCTGGACCAATTTCATTGCAGATGGTAGAAGAACAACCTGATCCTGCTAAGTTCAGAACAACACCGAAGCCAGTTGCAGCTCTTTTGAGCGGTCGCTTTCCTTATATCTACCAGAACCGCCCTACCCCCGCCGGTGTAACTGAAGCAGTTGACCTATCAAATATATCGGAGGAAGCGCGAATGATGGTCATTGCAGATGGTGACTGGCTGATCAACCAGGTGAATAGTAAAGACCAATCGCCTTACCCACTCGGTTGGGATCGCTATACGGAACAACAATATGCTAATAAGATCTTTTTAGAAAATACGGCGGACTATTTGATGAATGACGAAAGACTCATCTCGCTTAGGAATAGAGAGATCAAGCTACGTCTGCTGGATCAAGCGCTGGTTAAAAGTGATAAGTTAAAATGGCAACTGATCAACGTTGTCCTACCGATAATCATTCTGATGCTGATAGGTGTATCACAAGGCTATTTACGTAAACGCCGGTATACAAGATAAAAAAAGAGTTAAGAGATTGGCTCTCTTAACTCTTTTTGTTTATTTTTTCATTGTCCCAGTCTCGCCTAGTCTCAAATGCCAACTAAACGCTTCTTCGAGCAAGTGTGGTGTATGACCTCCACGAGCACAGGCTCTATCAAAGTACGATTGCAGTTCTTCCCTATAATCGGGGTGCACACAGTTATCAATGATTTGTTGCGCACGCTCTCGAGGTGCCAGTCCACGCAAATCAGCAAGACCAATATCGGTCACTAGAATATCAACATCGTGCTCTGTATGATCCACATGTGATACCATTGGCAATACATGTGATATTGCATTCTCCTTGGAAGCGGCTTGCGTTACAAAAATACTCAGGTAGGCATTACGGGCGAAATCTCCCGAACCTCCTATCCCGTTCATAATCTTTGTCCCTGAGACATGCGTCGAATTGACATTTCCATAAATATCAAACTCAATAGCTGTATTGATAGCGATAACGCCTAGCCTGCGGATAAGCCCAGGTGTATTGGATATATTTTGCGGACGAAGGACAAATTTATCCCGATACCGTTGAAGGTTATCAAAAACACGATGATAACAATCTTTCGATACAGTGATGGAGGAAGCTGAAGCGAAACTCAATTTCCCGGAGTCAATAAGGTCGAATGTACTATCTTGCAATACCTCCGAAAACATTGTCAAATCGTAGAAATTGCTATCTTTAAAGCCCATCAATACCGCATTGGCGACCTTTCCTATTCCAGCTTGAATAGGAAGTAAACGATCTGTTAGGTGACCTAGTTTGACTTCATTTTCAAAAAACTCGAGAATATGACGGGCTATTGAGGATGTTTTTGCATCTGGAGCAGCGATATCTGCCGGGCTATCTGTGATATCAGTAAATACGATACCAATTACCTTACTCGGATCCAAAGGAATTGTCTTCCGTCCGATTTTGTTCCAAGGAGCGACAATAGGAATGACGTTACGATGAGGGTAATTCTCCGCTTGATAGATATCATGAATCCCATATACCTCTTCTGGAACCGCAGTATTAATCTCCAAGATCACCTGTTTTGCCAGTCCTGCAAACGTCACCGAGTTGCCCACTGAGGTAGTCGGAACAATACTTCCATCGCGATCAATATACGCTACTTCTATAATAGCAATATCTACGGGAGGAAGGTTTTCGTTATGTAGCAGTTCCGCACTTTCGCTTAAGTGCTGATCAATAAACAAGACCTCTCCTGCATTTATTTTATTTCGTAATGTCCGGTCTACTTGAAAAGGCATACGTTTACTCAAAGCGCCAGCCTCGGCTAGTTTACCGTCAGTATCATGCCCTAATGAAGCGCCTGTCATCAGGGTGATTTTTATGCTTTCCTTTTTGGCTCGTTCAGCAAATGCAGGTAAGACCACCTTGCTATCTCCTGCCTTTGTAAACCCACTAGAACCGACGACCATGCCATTTTGGATAAAAGAGGCAGCTTGTTCTGCTGTCATCACTTTATCACGTAAAGTTTCTAAACGTATTCTTTCAACACTCATTATTTATAAAATATGACTTTTTATATCTTTCTATTAATCAAACAATTTACAATATTATAAATTAAAAATCGAGCGAAATTATTACATTCTGCCAGTAAATTATTGATTCCTATCGAAAATCACATAAAAGACTAATAATCAATAAAGAAAAGAACATTTAAAACTTATAACAACAAGACACTATAGATATAAAAACCTACCTATCAACACATTAACAACACACAGAATAAACCTGCAATATCATATTTCAGTCTTTAGTCCGTTTTTTCGAGTAAGCTATCACTTACTTTTTGGTTTTGTAAGCAAAAAACTGGAGATTTATACCTCAATCAACAAGCTATGGAAAAGGAATATGTAAACAAATATTACATGACCGATGTGGACGCATTTGACGATAGTATCTATTGCCATCACGCATTGATGGGCGATAATCATATTGAAGAACACCTGCATAAAAAGGGACAGTTTTTATATACCGAGGGCGGAGTTGTATTTCTCAAGACCTCTGACAAGTCTTACTTTTTACCTGCACGTCATTACATCTGGATTCCTTCCGGAATGAAACACAGTATACATCCGAGTTCGTCGCATGTTGTTATGAGAAATCTCTATTTTCCTAAATACGAAACAGACACTGACTTTTTCGATAAAATCAATATATACCCGGTCAACGATCTTTTGATTGAATTGATCATGTTTACCAACCGTTGGAATGGCAATATTTTTCCCGTTGAAGAGCCCAAATATTCCATAGCCAAGGCTTTCAAACTAATTCTACCCGAATTATCACAATCGGAACTCCCTTTAGCACTGCCTTATCCGCAACATGAAAAGCTTAAGAACATTGTTTCTTTTCTTGAGAAGAATATCTCTGAAAATGTAAGCTTCAAAGAGCTCTCCCAACGATTCGACATCAGTGAACGAACATTGGCACGTCTTTTCCAAAAGGAACTCAACATGTCCTTCATTCAATACTACACGATATTACGAATGTTAACAGCACTACGTTTACTACTGGATGAAAAAATAAGCGTCAATGAAGTCGCGCTCCGAGTGGGCTACAGCAGCTTGCCGACCTTTAGTAATACCTTCAACAAGGTAATCGGGATAAGGCCCAGTGATTATGTCAAACATCAAAATACATTACTCTAAATAACCCTAATCAAATGAACCTAAAACATTTCTTGACTATAGCGTTTGCTTCGGCTACGCTTCTATCCTGTAATGCCCAAAACAAACAAGTAGCAAAAGCTATAAAAGCACCTGCTCCTATACAATTGTTCAATGGGAAGGACATCAATGACTGGACAGCAAAGATTCGCTTTCATGAAGTTGGCGAAAATTATAAAAACACATTCCGAGTTGAAGATGGACTACTAAAAGTACGGTACGATGGGTATGAAGACTTCAACAAACAATATGGACACCTGGCCTATAATAAGCCATTTGGTTATTACATATTACGCGTTGAATATCGTTTTGTAGGAGACCAAGCCAAAGGAGGTGAAGGATGGGCCTGGCGCAATAGTGGCGCTATGCTACATGGGCAATCCCCTGAGAGCATGCTCAGAAATCAGGATTTCCCAATCTCTATCGAAGGTCAGCTTCTAGGCGGAGACACCACCCCGACTTCAGAGCGTACAACTTCCAATCTCTGTACTCCAGGCACGAATGTATTCTACCGCAATGAGCTATATACTCCACACTGTGTGGGTTCAACATCCAAGACTTATCATGGAGACCAATGGGTTACGGCCGATTTCGTTGTATTCGGTGATTCCTTGATAAGACACGTACTAGAAGGAACAACTGTTCTAGAATACAGCAAGCCTCAAATTGGAGGTGGAAATGTAAGTGGATATGATGAGACACAGAAAAAAGATGGGCAATTGCTTAAATCAGGATATATCTACCTGCAATCTGAAAGCCATCCAATTGATTTTCGAAAAGTAGAACTGTATGACTTAGATAACTACAAAGACAATCCTGCAGCGCTAGAAACTATAACAAACACCATCCTTAAAATGAAGGAAAGCAAATAAACCAAAGTTTATTGCAAATAAAAAAAGGATGCTTTTGGCATCCTTTTTTATATTATTACTAAAAAAGATTACGCTAACTTGTTAACAAATTTTGTCAACTTAGATTTGTTATTTGAAGCTTTTTTCTTGTGGATAACATTTTTCTTAGCCAAACGATCTAGCATAGAAACTACGCGTGGTAATAACGCTTTAGCTTCTTCAGCAGAAGTTGTAGTACGTAATTTTTTAATCGCGTTACGAGTAGTTTTCGCTTGGTAACGGTTTCTTAAACGCTTCGCAGCGTTAGCTCTAATTCTTTTAATCGCTGATTTATGATTTGCCATTTCTCTTAGCTATATTTTATTATATACTTTTTTATACTAAATTCGGATTGCAAAAATAACCAGTATTATTCAATATTCAAAATCTATTTTAAAGTTTTATTCTATAGCCTTCGATGGATAGGAGATAATGTTATCAGAGTGCTTCATTTTTCACATTATACTCCTTAATTTTGAGCATGCAAAAACTATCAATGGATCAATTGAACCGTACTGATATAACGGCCTTCAAAACGCAAGAGAAAACACCTATCGTCTTGGTTCTAGACAATGTGCGCAGTATGCATAATGTAGGCTCTACCTTCAGAACAGCAGACGGTTTCGCATTAGAGAAAATCATACTTTGCGGTATTACGGCCTGTCCTCCTCACCGGGAAATTGAAAAAACAGCCCTTGGTGCGACCCAATCTGTGGAGTGGCAACACTTTCAAAGCAATCTAGAAGCCATACAATCGCTCAAAGATGACGGTTATAAAATTTATGCTATAGAACAGGTTTCCAGTTCGATATCACTTCCAGATTTTACCGTATCTGAACATGAAAAATACGCTTTAATTTTTGGAAACGAAGTCCATGGTGTGGACGAACAGCTCTTGCCTCATGTGGATGGATGCATCGAAGTGCCTCAATTTGGCACAAAGCATTCCTTCAATGTATCCGTTACTGTTGGTGTCGTATCCTGGGATTTGCTCACGAAGATGAAATATTCTTATAAAAAAGTGGATTAGCCCGCCCTTTATTTCGGGAAGTCATTACAAAATAGTAGATTTGCTCTGCAAAAAAATAGAACAATGAGTGTATTAGTAAATAAAGATTCAAAAGTTATCGTTCAAGGATTTACTGGAACAGAAGGTACTTACCATGCTTCTCAAATGATTGAATATGGTACTCAGTTAGTAGGTGGTGTTACACCAGGTAAAGGTGGTCAATCACACTTGGACCGTCCTGTATTCAATACCGTACAAGATGCAGTAGATGCTACTGGGGCTAATGTTTCCATCATTTTTGTACCTCCAGCATTTGCAGCAGATGCTATTATGGAAGCAGCAGCAGCAGGAATCGCTTTAATCGTTTGTATTACTGAAGGTATTCCTACGAAAGATATGATTCAGGTTAAATCGTACTTGAGCGACAAAAACTCTCGTTTGATCGGTCCTAACTGTCCTTGTATCATCACAGCAGAAGAAGCTAAAATCGGTATCATGCCTGGATTTATCTTCAAAAAAGGTAAAGTAGGTGTAGTTTCTAAATCAGGAACTTTAACATACGAAGCCGTAGACCAAACTGTAAAAGCAGGTTTAGGTATCACTACAGCTATCGGAATCGGTGGTGACCCAATCATTGGAACAACGACAAAAGAAGCTGTTGAGTTATTAATGAATGACCCTGAGACTGAAGCAATCATCATGATTGGTGAAATTGGTGGTGGAATGGAAGCTGAAGCAGCACATTGGATCAAAGAAAATGGTACTAAGCCAGTTGTTGGCTTTATAGCAGGTCAAACTGCGCCTCCGGGACGCCGTATGGGACACGCTGGTGCTATTGTTGGTGGTGCAGATGATACTGCAGAAGCTAAAATGAAAATCATGCGTGAGTGTGGTATTCGTGTTGTAGAATCTCCAGCAGAAATCGGAAAAGCTATTGCGGA
>JAITLW010000106.1 GCA_031277715.1 Sphingobacterium sp.
AATTCTATGCGGTGGATCAATAATAAAGGCAAAGTGTTCTTTGATCAAGATGGAATTCCTTTGTGGTTGATAGGTGTATCTAGAGATGTGACGGATAGCATGCTCCAGCAAGAGCAAATTACAACTTATCATCATATAATCGCTCAGAAGGAAAAGGAACTTCGTATGGTGATCGACGCTGCTGGGATAGGCACATTTAGTATTTCTAAAAACATGGATGAGATTTGGTTCAATGAACATGCCCAAAAGCAATTTGGATTTGAATTGGGATCTTCTCTAGGTTTTAAACAGTTCCTGTCCTGTTTTTCGGATAAATACCGTAAACCGCTGCACGAAGCTTTTTTTCAGTTGGCGTCGAATAATGTACCTATGGATATGTTGTGTGAGATTGAGAATGTAGAGACTAAAGCGGGTATATGGATACGGCTTGTGGCTATACAGTATCTTGATAAGCAACAGACCTATATACAGGGAATTCTGATTGATTTGACACAGGCGAAAGAAGAGATGCAACGTAAGCTGGACTTTATCAGTATTGCTAGCCATGAACTTAAGACTCCGTTGACAACTATTTTGACTTTTTTACAGCTCTTGTCGAAACGATACCATCAATTTGAGGAATCAAAGAAGATTGAGATGCTGGGACAGGCGCTGGATCAGGGAGGGCGTATGAAAAATCTTATAGAGGGCTTTTTGAATGTCTCCAAACTTCAGAATGGACAATTGGAATTGGATAAGTCTGTGTTTAATTTTTGTGATCTAATGGAAAAGATTAAGGCGATGTATGAGATTATTCAACCTAATAACAAGCTTTATTTCAATACCTCCAGCTGTTTTCTGGTAAATGCCGATATGCACAAAGTAGAGGGAGTAATTCTTAATTTTATCAATAATGCGATCAAGTATACTCCTGTAGAGAGTTCAGTGTATGTTACTACGTTTATTGAAGGGACACAGTGTGGTATTACCGTAACGGATCAGGGACTAGGTATACCTATTAAGGATCAGCCCTATATATTTGATAAGTTTTATCGAGTGAATCAAAAAGGAGGGGAACGGATTCAGGGGTTTGGGATTGGCCTATATATATCTGCAGAAATCGTCAAGCAGCATGGTGGACAAATTGGTCTCAGAAGTACCTACGGCAAAGGTGCTGAATTCTGGTTTTCACTACCTGTACACCGTGTAATAGACAAAATCTCGTGTGATGTGGGAGATCTAAACTAAAACAAAAAAAGGGAGCTTCGGCGGTTTTGTGAAGCTCCCTTTTTTTCTGAAAGTATCTGATCTATTGACTCTACACTATATTTCAAGGCATCAATGAGCTCTCTTCGTTCGGCTTAATGGACATCAAGAATTTTTCTCATCACATTGTTCTTTATCATAGGCATTCAAGAGCTAACCCGCTACAGTCGGGTTCGGTTCATGTCTGTTGTTGATCCAAATGAATCATGAAAGTTTTATTCCAACCGTTTTAGACGGAATAACAACTGTTGAATGGTTTCTTGAGCATCATCTATTATGGATTGGGAGAAGGTTTCTGGAAACAGCGATTCTCTCGTGCTCTCGATACGTGCATAATATTGCTCGATGTGCTTGATATGATCTGTTGGGCGTTTGGTTTCTGGTATGATTATATCCAGTGTTCCCTTTAAAGCAAATGTGGTCTCGACCAATCTATCTGTAATATCTATAAGAGAATCAATAGCCTGGTCTAGGGATATATGTGTCTCATAGCTCCCCTTGCCAGTAATCGACCAATGGATTAATTTTAGTGAATTGCGGAATGCAACTAGTTCTGCTAGAAAATTAGCTACTTCTTTGTTGTTTGATTTTGTACTCGCCATTTTTATCTGTTTTATACTTAATTGAACTAAAAGATTGTTGTCCAAAGAACAGGTAAAACTATTTTTTGTTTTTTTAAAGGCTAACTATCTTTTTTATTACCTGCGTTGTTTACATAACGGTGTAGTTATTTAGAATCATTTTAAATATATCTTGCATTTTATTTAGAACTTATCTAAATTAGCTGCGCTATGTCTAGGAAGATGCATAAAATATATGTTCATATTGTTAATAATTGCTCCAGCTTTATCGGTGACGCATTGTATTTAGCGGGCACCTTTAACAATTGGTCTCCTAATCATCTTTATGTCGGAGAGATCCCTGAGAAGGGTAAAACTATAACTGTTGTACTCCCTGAAGTACAAGAAGGAGACTTGGAGTTGAAAATGAGTCGGGGCAGTTGGGATAGTCTATCTACTTCTGGAAATGGTAGATTAGAAGGAGCTCATATGACAACTGTTAGCGGGGCTGATTCGGAGGTGTTTTTGACGATTGAAAGTTGGCGGGATCTCTTTCCAAGATCTACGGCGAGTAAACATGTACATGTATTGGCCGAAGATTTTTACTTTCCGAAATTGAACGTTTACAAGAAAGTCTGGATATATCTTCCTCAAAACTATTTAAAGGATGATAAGCACTATCCGGTTATTTATATGCACGACGGACAGCATCTATTTGACGAAGCGACGTCAACAGGAAGGGCTGGACCTATAGAGTGGATGGTAGACGAAACAATAGACGGTGCTATTACGCCTTCTATTGTTGTAGCAGTAGCTCACGATGAAGATTATGAAGTGAGGAAACAGGAGTATATGGTGCACGCGGGAGAGGAGCTATCAACCGCTAAGGGATGGTGGTATCTTGATGACCTTGTCCATCGTCTTAAACCTTATGTGGACCGACAATATAGAACGCTTATGAACCCTCTAAACACGGCTTTGGTAGGGAGTTCCTTGGGGGGGCTTATTTCTATCTATGCTGGTCTCAAGTATCCGGAAGTCTTTGGAGTCATTGGCGCTTTTTCTCCATCTATATGGATGGATGAGGAGAATCTTTATGCTTATGCCAGTAAAGAGTTGTTTAATGGAGCTGATAAGCATAAGGATCAAGAGCTGTACTTCTACGTCGGTAGTCGGGAGATAAAACGACGCGTAGGAGCGACTGAGGTCAATATGAGCGAGGATCTAGCGCGTTATCATCTCTGGTTGGGACAGCATTTTAAGGGGAAATTAAGTCTGGCTATAAATTCTGAGGGAAAACATGGCGCAATATATTGGCAAAGTGCGTTCCGGAGATTCTATACCTATTGGGAAAATAAAATAAATTCTTTCAAGCATAAAAACATACAATATGAATGTAAGTAAATTAAAACAATTGAATGGCTATCCGTCGAAGACTTTGTTGTTGGTCTCTGGTTTATTGCTGGGTAGTATGACTTCTTCGGCTCAGGAGGTCGAGAAATCTTCGCGTGCCGGTACAGGTGTCTATGAAGCTGTAATCAGCAAGAAGGATGGACATATCTACGTTACAGGAGCCGGTTCTAGAACTGCACCAGGTGGGGCTATCTATAAAATAAATCCGAGTAGTCTTGCGATCGTAGATAGTATCAGTCTTAAAGATAACCCTCCATTTGGAATTGGTATTAACAATAAAACCCAAACGGCCTATACTACTAATACGCGAACAAATTCAGTCAGTGCGGTCGATTTAAAGACTGGAAAAGTGTTGGCGACTATAGTCAATGGAGCCGATAAATCACATACCCGAGAGGTGTTGGTGGACGAGGTTAATAATATCGTCTATGTGTCTGATGTGGGCGATCCGAGTAGTATATGGGTTATAGATGGTAAGACAAATAAATACCTTCACTCTATAGAGAATCTTGGAAAGACAGCTACGGGTATGAGTTTCTTAAACGGTACAGATAAAATTTTCTTAACTGTCATTGGAGAGAATGCTGTTTATGTAGTGGATACAAAGAGCAAACAAGTCGAAGCTAAGTTTGCTTCAGGCGGAGAAGGTCCAGTAAACATTACAACAGATGGCGAAAGACTATTTGTTGCGAATCAGAAATCGGGTACTGTAACTGTTTTAGATGGACAGGGAACTCTCCTGCAAAGTATTCCAACAGGAGCAGGTGCCATCGGTATTGCTTATGATGGGGTTAAACAACGTATCTATTCTGCAAACCGTCAAACGGGAACCACGACAGTCATTGATGCGAAAACATTAGCTGTATTAGGTGATTTTGAAACAGGTTCTCACCCTAATCATGTGAAAGTGGATCCTGTATCGGGGGCGGCTTTCGTGATCAATAAAGCCAAGGGGGGTAAACCCGTAGAAGGTCAGCCTGCAGTGGTTGATACCAATGGAGATACTATTACAAGATTAAATTAATAATAGGTCTGCTATAATGCCGCAGGGAGCTTTGATAGGTGTCAAAGTTCCCTGCGGCTTGTCTGTTTTTTGTGGTATGAGCTGTAGAATGTAGTGTACTATAGACGTATAATTGAAAGATTTGAGTTTTTTAAAGAATAGTTTTTTTGTCTGGGCCTGTGCGCTAATCATATTACTTGTATTGATGTGGTTTTCTCTTTTTACAGGGGTCAAGGATGTTCGTTTTTGGGATTTGTTCGGAGACGGGGATAAGTTAGTTTTTTTTGTGGTTAGCCGTATCCCGCGGACCTTAGCGCTGGTTCTTGTTGGCTCGGGCGTCAGCATTGCGGGATTTGTCCTACAGCAACTATCACAAAATAGATTTGTTTCTCCCACGACTTCGGGAGCTTTGGAGGCCGCGAAGATGGGGATATTGACAGCTTTGATTTTTATACCTAACTCTTCGTTGTTTGTACGGATGTTATTTGCGTTGGGATTCACCTTTTTGACCTCTTTTCTCTTTATATTTTTTGTACATAAAGTTAAATTGAGAAGTACTGTTTTTATTCCATTGATAGGGTTGATGTTTGGTAGTATTTTGAGCGCTGTATCAACCTTTTTTGCGTACAAACACGGAATTGTTCAGAATACACAGGAATGGCTTTTAGGCGATTTTTCATCGGTTATGCAGGGGCAGTATGAAGCGGTATTTGTAGTCTTACCGGCGGTAGCGATTATCTATTTGTATGCAGATAAGATAACCATTGCGGGGATGGGAGAGAGTTTTGCCAAGAGTCTAGGTTTGTCGTATGAGGCGATCGTCTATCTGGGCTTATTTGTTGTGTCAATGGTGGTTAGTTCGTCGGTTGTTACAGTTGGGGCAATTCCTTTCCTGGGGCTCATTGTTCCGAATGTGGTGAGTATGATTGTTGGGGATAATTTTCGGAGGACACTTCCTTTAATTGCGTATGTGGGGGCTGTTTTTTTATTGATCTGTGATTTAATGGGTAGGCTTATCGTTTATCCTTATGAGGTACCCATAGGGATGATTGTTGGTGTCATCGGCAGTGTTGTGTTCTTGGTTTTGATTTTAAAGCGGAAATAGTGGGAGGAAAGTTTAAGTTTTTGATAATAGTGGCCTTGTTGCTCCTGGTCGGAGGATCTTTTATACTTTATGGTGTAGAGCTTACGAATAGTTATTCGATTGAAAAACGCTCTATTCGTTTGTTGAGTATGCTTGTTGTTGGCATTAGTGTGGCTTGTTCCTCGATTATTTTTCAGACTATTACCGCAAATAGAATTTTAACCCCTTCAATTATGGGGTATGAGGCCGTTTTTATTCTTTTTCAGACATTGATCGTTTTTTTATATGGTGACAAGGCGTTCAAAGTAATCAGTCAGCAGGAGAACTTTTTTTATGCTATTCTCTTTATGTTGGGTTTTTCCCTGTTGCTGTATTTTCTGCTATTTGGTAAGAACCGGAGAAGCATGTATTATCTACTGCTTACGGGAATGGTTTTGGGAACCTTGTTTATGACCTTGAGCCAGTTTTTGCATGTACTGATTGACCCAAACGAATTTTCTATTGTACAGAACTTTATGTTTGTGTCATTTGCTAAGATGAATACAAAACTCTTAAGTGTAGCAGGGATAACGATGCTTGTGGCTTTAATCTATACCGGATGGAATGCAAGATACCTTGATGTAATGGCATTGGGACGAGATCAGGCGATAAGTCTGGGGGTGGACTACGATAAGATGGTTAGACGTTTTCTATTTGTCATTTCTCTTTTGGTATCTGTTTCTACAGCTTTGGTCGGTCCGATTACGTTTTTAGGTATTTTGGTCACCAATTTGACTTACGAGCTATTCCGGACACGTAAACATCGTTACATGTTGGTGATATCTAGTTTGGTGGCTTGTCTTACACTGATTCTTGGCCAATTTTTAGTAGAGCATATTCTACAGTTTTCTACGACGGTCAGTATTATTATAAATTTTATGGGTGGGGTATATTTTATGTATTTATTATGGATAACACGGAAAAGAATAAGTTAAAGTTTGAAACAATAGCTAAAAATTAAAAAAAAAAAGAAGTATTGAAAGATGTCTCGGGGAGTATTGCCAATAGGAAAATTACTTCGTTAATTGGACCTAACGGAGCGGGTAAAAGTACATTGTTGTCTATTATCAGTCGATTGATAAAACAGGATGGTGGGACGGTTAGTTTTCTGGACAAGGAATTGTCTACTTATAAGGGGACAGACCTTGCTAAGAAGCTTTCTATACTAAAGCAGTCCAATCATCTGGACTTGAAATTGACCGTGCGAGATCTGGTCTCTTTTGGTCGTTTTCCTTACAGTAAGGGGAAATTAAGTGCTTTTGATGAGCAAAAAATCGATGAAGCGATTGCGTTTTCTGATTTAATGAATTTGCAGGATACTTATATCGATGAATTGAGCGGGGGACAGCGACAACGTGCTTTTATCTCGATGATTATTGCTCAAGATACCGATTTCATACTTCTGGATGAACCTCTTAATAATCTAGATATGAAACATGCAGTACATGTTATGAAGACATTGCGTCGTTTGGTTGATGAACTAGGGAAGACAGTGGTCATTGTGATTCATGAGATCAACTTTGCAGCGCAGTACTCGGATCGAATTGTTGCGCTGAAAGATGGGAATATCTGTTATGATGATGAAACGGCGAAAGTTATCGATCCAGTAGTCCTCAAAGATATATTTGATATAGAGTTTGATATTATCGAGAGAAATGATAAAAAGATTTGTAATTATTTTAATCTATGAAGAAGAGTATACGTATGAGGGTAGGAAACCTATGTAAGATAGCAATGTGTGGTTTGTTGTTTTCGAGTATGATTGCCTGTCAATCCAATTCAAGCAACGAGAAGGCGGAGGGGCTGTCAGATAGTTTAATCACAGTACATCATAAATATGGCGATATCGCAGTGGCTGTGGAGCCAGAACGTGTCGTGGTATTGGATATTGGTGCGTTAGAAACGATGAAGGAGTTGGGCTTGGTTCCAACAGGAGTACCAAAGAAATTTTTGCCGGATTACCTTTCAGATTATCGTGATAATCCATCTATCACTGATGTGGGATCCGTTATTGAACCGAATTTTGAGGCCATCTCCGCATTGAAACCAAATTTAATTTTCATATCGACAAGACAGGAACGTTTTTATGATGAACTGAGCGAAATAGCCCCAACGGTCTTTGTAGGGACAGATAATAAAAATTACCTATCCTCTTTTGAGTCTAATGTTCAGATGATTGCTTCTATATTTTCAAAGGCGGCGTTAGCAACTATTAAGCTTGATTCGTTGAAACATAGAATAGAGACTGCTCAGGCAAAATTTAAAGATGATCCGAATAAAGCGTTGTTCTTGATTTATAACAACGGTAAATTCAGTGCATTCGGTAAAGGTTCTCGATTTGGTTTTATCCACGATGTATTGGGGATAAAGCCTGTTTTAGATCTAGAAGATGAATCGGTACATGGTCAGCGTGTTTCGAATGAGCTTATTGCAGAGGCTAATCCGGACTATCTATTTATTGTAGATCGAAATGCCGCTGTATTGGGGAAAACAGCTAGTCGGGAAGAGGTGGAGAATAAGCTGATTAAAATGACTAATGCCTATAAGAATAAGAAGATGTTCTATCTGGATCCTAATGTTTGGTTTATTTCGGGTGGAGGCTTAACCTCTATCAATTTGATGGTAGATGATATTGTTCAATTAATTCAATAATAGTATGGAAAAGACAGTTATCGCAAGACATATATTTAAGGTAACAGCTAAAGAATACATTACGCCACATTATATCCGTGTTCGGTTAAAAGCGGATGAGGATACCGATTTTGGGAAATGTACCCTGGGCGCGAATAATAAGATTTTTATTCCACCAACGGGGACAAAGGAAGTTCAATTTGCAACATTCGATAGTGAACGGGGAGAATGGGTAATGCCTGATGAAAATCTAACACCGCTGGTACGTACGTATACACATCGTGCATTTGATTCGGACACTAACGAGGTGACCATTGATTTTGTCAATCATGGAGACAATGGGCCAGCGTCGGCTTGGGCGAGAAATGCAACAAAATCTGATCAGTTGGGAATAGCAATGAAAGTGAGAGAGACCAAGCATTATACAGAAGCGGATTGGTATTTTCTAATTGGAGATGCGACTGCAATCCCTGTTATCTGTTGTATTTTGGAAAGCCTCCCCGCCGATGCTAAAGGGTATTGTATCATGGAGGTCCCTAGTGAAGCAGATATTCACCCCGAAGTAAAGCATAAAGGGTTTGAGGTGGAGTGGTTGATTAATGCTCACCCTGAGCAAGGGAGTGCGATTGCAGAGCATGCAAAAGCTGTAGCTTTGCCTACTGAAGGCTCTAGATTTGCCTATATCGCCTGTGAGTATAGTTCTGTACGTTCCCTACGTTCTTATTTTAAAGAAGACCTGGGATGGAGTAATCGCGATTACTACGCATTCTCTTATTGGAAAGCCGGTGTCGCAGAAGATAAGTCGGCTGCTGACCGACAGGAAGAAAAAACGAAGTAGTGTAACATACCCTCTGCTTTTTACCAGGAAGTAGAGGGTATGTTAACTTTTGTGCATTTAATGGGTTTTTTACACAATTTTAACAAAAAACACCCCTCTTAACATGTACTTAATATTGGGTTAAACTTCTCTTTATATTAAAGTATCACTTTTGTGGTAATGAAGAGAATCAGACCTATTGGTTTAACCTATTTGGGACTCGTGGTACTGACTGTTGTTTACAGCTGTACGTCCAAAGATCATTCCATAAAGATGAAAGGCTCGGACACCGAGGTTAACCTAGCTGTTAATCTTGCTGAGAAATTCACAGCGATTGATCCTAGTTTTAGTATTGCCATATCAGGCGGTGGATCCGGTTTAGGGATTACATCGTTATTGAACGGGCAGGCTGATATTGCCAATTCCTCAAGGCCTCTTTCTGAAGAGGAAATCGAACAGTTTAAAAAGAAGGATATTGCACTGAAGACCGTCGTTTTCGCTGAAGATGCAACGGCCTTTATCGTCCACAAGGATTTGCCTTTGGAGGAGTTAGATCTGGAAACGCTTGCTAAAATCCTAGATGGTACCATTAAGAATTGGAATGAATTGACACCTGTGAATCTCCCTATTAATATCTATGGACGTCAAAGCAGTTCCGGCACTTATTCTTTTGTGAAGAAGAAACTGAAGATTGAGTTCTCGGCGGCGGCAAAGGAAATGACCGGTAATGCACAGATTATTGAAGGAGTAAAGGTGGACAAATCTGGTGTTGGTTACATTGGAGCAGGATATGTAGGGGATGAGCCGGAAGCGAAGCAAGGCATTCGATTAATTAAGATAAAGGAAACCCCTACAGCTGTTGCCTATTCTCCCAATGATATCGAAGCGATTAATAACAGTCTTTACTTTTTTCAACGTCCGTTATACCAGTTTGTTATCGCTAGCTCCTGGGAAAAGGTGCGGCCTTTTATCGAATTTGAGCAAAGTGATAAAGGTAAAGAGATCATAAAGGACCATGGTTATTATATTAAGGATTAGTAGAGATATCTTCATAAAGAAATAATTCAGACACAGATGAAGTTTAAAACGCGATTGTCTTTGGATGTAGCATTCAAATATATATTTAAAATCACAGGACTCCTTGTGTTGGCGGCATTGGGAGGAATATTAGCCATGCTGGTGTACAATTCATTCTCTTTCTTTTTGGATGTGAAGCCACTGGATTTTATTACAGGGCTGGAATGGAACCCGACAGGAAAGACTCCAAAGTATGGTATGCTTCCGCTTATTCTCAGTACGACCTTGGTCACCTTTGGGGCGATGGTAATCGCTATCCCTTTGGGGATTGGTACTGCAGCATTTATAGCAGAATATGCTAGTCCTAAATTGAAGACTATCCTAAAACCAGTGATTGAAATGTTGGCTGCAGTTCCCTCGGTAGTAATTGGTTTCCTAGGAATTGTATTGGTCGGTCCGGGGCTGGCAAATGTTGCGAATTTACCGAATGGCTTGAACGCGCTCAATGGAGCTATCTTGCTTGCAGTAATGGCTTTGCCGACTATTATTACGGTCGCGGAAGATGCTATTCATGCTGTCCCTAAGACGTATAAGGAGGCTAGTTATGGTGTAGGAGCTACTAAATGGCAGACTTTGTGCCGAGTGGTGATCCCTGCTGCGGCACCGGGTATTATCGCGGCAGTAATGCTAGGGGTAGGGCGTGCTATAGGAGAGACAATGACGGTGTTGATGGCTACTGGAAATGCTTCGTTACTACCTGAGGGAATGTTTGATTCGGTAAAGACGATGACAGCTACGATTGCTATTGAGATGGGTGAAGTACCCTATCAGACTACACATTATTTTGCCCTTTACGCCATTGCTACAGTATTGTTCTTCATGACACTGATAGCGAATTTGGTTGGCGAATTTTTTATTAACCGTTTTAGAAAATATCATGCAGCGTAGGAAGTTTAATTTTACATCAATCATAGAGTGGGGTACGCTGTTGCTTAGTACGGGATTAGTATGTTTCTTTTTGGTTATTATTCTTTGGGAGATTGTATCTAAAGGTGCGGGGTCCTTATCTTGGGAGTTTATAGCTGAGGTGCCGCGTGAAGGAATGACAA
Organism: Sphingobacterium sp.; assembly: GCA_031277715.1. Taxonomy (GTDB): domain Bacteria; phylum Bacteroidota; class Bacteroidia; order Sphingobacteriales; family Sphingobacteriaceae; genus Sphingobacterium. The sequence continues at coordinate 10,919 of JAITLW010000106.1, forward strand.
AAGGTGGTATCTTAACCCCTATTATTGGTACGGTATTGTTGACGTTGCTCACCGCTTTGTTTTCTATTCCTTTTGGAGTGTGCTGTGCTATTTACCTGAATGAGTATGCCGAGGATAACTGGTTGACGCGTATTATACGTGCGGCGATACGTAATCTGTCGGGAGTTCCTTCTATTATATACGGTTTGTTTGGATTGGCTTTATTTGTACAGGCATTACAGTTTGGTACCTCTATGCTATCGGCAGGCTTGACCTTAGGGCTCCTTTCGTTACCTTATATTATTACTACTACAGAGGAGGCTTTGATGCGTATTCCTGCTAGTACGCGTGAAGCAGCTCTTGCTGTAGGAGCTACTAAGTTTGAAACTATAAAAGACGTGGTATTGCCATCGGCTATGTCCGGTATTTTGACTGGTGTTGTTCTTACATTGTCCAGGGCGGCGGGAGAAACAGCACCTATTCTATTTACGGGAGCGGCGTTCTATATCAACGGAATAGGAGGTGCTATTGATAATGAGTTTATGGCTTTGCCTTATCACCTTTATATGCTTTCTACGCAACATCAGTCTATTGAAGAGGTACGTCCTATCGCTTACGGTACGGCTCTGGTATTAATTATTGTTGTCTTCTTGCTGAATCTGACAGCTTTCTATATACGTTACAAATACAGGAAAAATGAAAACTAAATTATCTGCAGAAAATCTAGAGATAAGTTTCGGAACAAAAGAGGTGTTGAAAAAGATCAATGTTTCTTTTAACGAGCATGAAATCACAGCATTGATAGGTCCATCCGGCTGCGGTAAGAGTACTTTATTGCGTAGTTTTAACCGTATGCACGATCTTTCTCCTGATGCCAAAATTACAGGATCACTTAAATTGGAAAATTTGGACCTCTATGATCGAGCTATTCCTGTTACGGAGATAAGAAAGCGGATAGGTATGGTCTTCCAGAAAGCGAATCCGTTTCCAAAGAGTATATATGAAAATATAGCTTATGGATTGAAGATTAATAACTTGCCTCATGGTAAGGATGTGATTGAAAAAGCATTGCGGGAAGCCTTTTTATGGGATGAGGTGAAGAATGATCTGAAAATGCCTGCTACACGTCTTTCAGGTGGGCAGCAACAACGCTTGTGTATTGCTAGGGCTGTAGCTTTGCGTCCGGAGGTTATTTTAATGGACGAACCCTGCTCTGCTCTGGATCCTGTGAGTACGTTGAAGATTGAAGAGTTAATTTCTCATCTGAAAGAAAAGTATACTATCGTGATCGTAACTCATAATATGCAACAGGCACAACGGATTGCTGATAAGACGGTCTTTATGTATCTGGGGGAAGTGAAAGAAGAAGGGGAGACCAGTCAGATATTTAATGCTCCTAAGAACGAGATGACATTGAATTATATCAATGGTAACTTTGGTTAATTAGTTTATATTTCCCCTGTTATTATTTTTGCACTAGTAACAGGGGAAATGTTTTATAAACTGATACCTCTCTTCCAGGGTATGAAATCATCCTGTTGTAACTGTACCGCTTTGGGAACTATTTCTCCGCTTGCGGTTTTAATACATAGTTCAAGAATGTCTTCTCCCATTTCCTGTATTGTTTTTTGACCTGAGATAACACCGCCTGTACTAAAATCAATAATATCTTTCATACGGATTGCGACCTGATCATTGGTTGCAATTTTTAATGTGGGACATATCGGATTGCCTGTAGGGGTTCCCAATCCCGTGGTAAACAGAATTAACGTGGCTCCAGATGCCGTTTTCCCTGTTGTCGCTTCGACATCATTACCGGGAGTACACACGAGGTTCAGCCCGGTATGGGTGATGGGTTCAGTATAGTCTAAGACATCCACTATGGGGGAGTTACCACCTTTTTTTGCTGCCCCATTACTTTTCATCGCATCGGTAATCAAACCATCTTTTATGTTGCCGGGGGAAGGATTCATATGGAATCCCGATCCAATTTTCTCTGCTGCCTGTCCATAGCTTTCCATAAGTTTGACAAACTTATCTGCATGTTCCGGACTATGCATTCTATCTAACAGCTGTTGTTCGACACCACAGAGTTCAGGGAATTCGGCTAGTAGGACGGAGCCTCCTAAGCCGACCAATAGATCCGAGGTATACCCGATAGAAGGGTTTGCGGATATTCCACTAAAACCATCCGATCCGCCACATTTGACTCCTAAGACGAGCTTGCTGAGTGGTGCTTCCTGACGTTCTGTTTTATTAGCTTCAATGAGTGCATTGAACGTACTGGTCATGGCTTTTTCTAACAGTATAGTCTCTGTTCCTGTGACCTGCTGTTCAAAGTGTAATATAGGTTTGTCGAGTGTTGGATTTCTTTGTTTTAATTCGCCTAATAATAGTTGCAACTGTAGGTTTTCACAGCCTAATCCTAATATGGTAGCTCCCGCTACGTTAGGATGATCGATGTATGCTGCTAATAACTTGCCGAGTATTTGTGCATCTTCACGGGTTCCTCCACATCCGCCTTCGTGTCTCAGAAATTTGATTCCATCGATGTTTTTAAAAAGCCGTCTCTCTGTAGGTGCACCAGGGGTATCTAAGGTAAATTCAGATAGTGTTTGACCGTTATTGTACGCGTCTACGAGATGCTGTACATAATCCTTATAAGGATTACTGATGCTATACCCTAGATTTTCGAGCATGGCTTCTTTGAGAATATCTAGGTTTCTGTTTTCACAGAATACCGTGGGAATAAATAACCAATAGTTTGCCGTTCCTACCCGGCCATCGGTGCGGTGATAACCTTTGAAAGTCCTGTTTTTGAAACGGGATAAATCAGGCGCTTCCCATTGATGGCGATATCCCTGATAGCTATAAGGGCTACTCGCATGAACGGTATTTGATGTATTGATGAGCTGACCGCAATGCATGTTTTGGGAGACTGATCCGACAACCTCCCCGTACATATATATAAGTCCTCCTGTTTCTAAGTCT
>JAITLW010000186.1 GCA_031277715.1 Sphingobacterium sp.
ACTCCCAGCTTACGGGATACGCTAACTAGGGTTTCACCGTTTTTAACTTTATATTTCTTTTGCCCCTGAACAGCCAGCTTTGTTTCCACTTCTTCATTCCGAATCGACTGTTGAGGTAGTACAACTTCATTTAACGCTAAATACAAAAGACTATCATTTGTATTCTCGGTAAGAGGCAGCAATAGACGCCGTGGCTTCTCAACCGAACCTATCACTATATTCTGTTTGAATGCCGGATTATACTTCTTCAACTGATCTAAAGATACCCCGACAGCTTCTGCTACATTTGCCAAAGCAATCTTTTTATCCACCATGATCAACTTGCTCGCCATCTGTAGTTCCGTAGCTTCTGCCTCTATGCCATAATAGTCGGCATTCGAAAGAACATAGGTCATAGCGATATACTTAGGAATATAATTTTGCGTCTCTTTAGGAAGGAATGGAGCTAGCTCCCAAAAGGAAGGATTTGTGAATCCTGATCGCTGTATCGCCCGCTGCACGCAACCTCTTCCACAATTATAAGAAGCTAGAGCGAGTAGCCAATCGTTAAACTGTGTATGCGCCTCATTAATATATCGAGCGACGGCGTAGCTCGCCGCATAAGCGTCTTTCCGCTCATCTATATTACTGTTCATCTCCAAGTCGTAGAACTTGGCAGTAGCATACATAAACTGCCAGGGGCCAACGGCACCTGAAGTAGAAACCAAATGAGGGTTTAATGAGGACTCGACTAAGGAAAGATACTTGATCTCCTCGGGTATTTTAGCCTCTTCGAAGACAGCTTCATAGATTGAAAAATAATGCTGGCTCAACCCTAACAATCTATTCATGTAGGGCCTGTAGTTTTGAGATGCATATTTACCGATATAACTTCTCACCTGTGAGTTGAATTCTAAAGGCACCTCCTTTGAGATAGACTTCAGCCTTCTCAGTATTCCCAGGTCTTCGGGGCTGACTTCAAGATTAGGGTCTATGTTTTGCTTGATCGAATCGAGATGGGATACCAGTTGCTTTTGTTGAAGCTCTATAAAGGCATTCATCGAACTGTTCAGTTCTTCTTTTTGGGTATCAATCGCAACTTCCTGAGCTACCGTACACGAGAACACAAATACAGCAACGATTGACAGTGTAATAGAAAATTTCATGCTTTCTAGTTTTTTAGCCGACTAGTGGGCAAGGTTTACAAAATAAAACTCCCGTGATTCTTTTGAATTATCAACAGAATTGAAAGTTCTTAATAGCCTTAAATGGCAAACACTTGCAAAAAAAAAGGGATTCAATCCTCTAAGCGAAGATCAAATCCTTTTTCCTATGTAAGAGCAATCATTAAGAATTGCTTGTGTTATCAGATGTATTGTTCTTTTGATCGGTAGGCTCTTCTTTCTGCCCATCCTTAAACTCTTTAACACCACGTCCCAAGCCACGCATTAATTCAGGAATCTTCTTCCCTCCAAACAATAACAGAACCAAGATAACTATAATGATAATCTCTTGGGTTCCTATAAATAATAAATTTGATGTATACATTTTGTTCTATTATACTTATAAAATACTTTTACAATAAACACTCCTTCTTACAAATATAGATATTAATAAATTAATATCCCGTAACTATCTTGCTATCCAAGCAGATGGATCCAAAACAGTCTCTCCCTGGAAGACACTGAAATCAATATATGAAAACCCTTCTTCGGCATCTCCAGCTGCTGTACCGATTACAGTACCTGTACTTACAGACTGACCTTTACTAACGGAAGTTGTCTTCAAATTGGAATAAGCGGTGTAATAATTACCATGCTTAACGATTACAGCTGACGTCCCCATACTCACAACCTGTACCACTGTTCCGGAGAACACTGATTTTACAGCCGCACCATCTCCTGTCCGGATACGGATATAGTCATAGAAATCCCTAACTCCGTGCTCAACGACGACACTTCCATAGTTACGAACGATATTACCCTGCGCTACAGGCCAAGGTAGTCCTCCTCTGTTAGCCTGGAAATTCGCAGATAATTTTGCAACTTCAGGTGTACTGGCGATAACATCGGCCCCTTTTCTCTTATCGATTTCCTTCCGCGCATCTTCAACAGATTTACCCGTTTTTTTCGACTCAGCCAATGCTGCCTTCTGCCGCGCTTCTTCTGCTTTCCGCTTTTCCTCTGCTGCTTCCCTAGCAACGGCGTTTTTTATCATCGAATTTAACTTCTTCCGCTCCTGTTGTTTTGCAGACAATTGACCTTGGAATGATTTCTCCTCTTTTGCCAACTGGCTTAATTGTCCTTGATGCTCCGAACGGTCTTTAGCGATAACATCTCTTTCCTTCCGTTGCTCGGCCAATAGTTCATTCTGTGTCTTTCTATCCACTTCCAAACGCGCGATCTTCAGCTCTATCTCTTTTTTCACTTCCTCGATTTCTGCTGCTTTAATTTTTCGGGCATCATTAAACTGTTGCAAATATTTTACCCTTTTGAAAGCCTGGTTAAAATCCTTGGAAGCAAAAATAAACATCATTTTATTATATGCATTCTTGTTACGGAAGGCAAACATGATCATCTTCTCATAGTCTTGACGCATTTTCTCGAGTTCAACTTTTAGTGCTGCTACCGATTTTGTATTGTCATTGATCTGTTTAGACAAGTTACCCAACTCGCGATTGATGATGGTAATCTTATCTTCCCGTAAATTCAGCTGCCGGCTGAGCGCGTTGACCTCCTTTTGGGAAAGGAGCTTTTCTTTGGTTTTGGCGGACAACTCTTTGTTCAAGGCAGAAATATCGGCATTGATTTTTTCCAATTGCTTCTTTAGTTCCGCACTGCTTTGACCATATGAGAAATGCGCACATGCGCCAATTATAAATATACTGAGTAATATTTTCTTAAAAACCATGAATTGCTACTTCTAAACTTAGCGTTTTATATAACCTCCAAAAATAAACATATCTCACCTACTTGCCTAATAAAAATAACTTTTTAACACCTGCTCCACATCATTCTACCGTTTTATATTTAGCGGGCACGGCAAAAGGTGTATCTATATCCTGATTAAAATCTGCTTTATTGTAATTTAAAATTGCGCTTATCGAAATCCCGCCTGCCCCAAGCTTTATCTGTTGATTCTGTGGGAAATTATAGCCTCCATAAACTGCAAAATTACTATAGAAGGACTCTAGGTTATCATCACGTCCAATAACATTCAAACGGAATACCTTAGGCCTATTCTTCTCATTTAAACTGTATTGAAAAGCCAACTGGTCTTTTACTCCAACAATCTGCACCTCATTAGACGCACTCGCTACCGTAATTTGATCTGTCCGCAACAGACGTTGCGATACATTAGCCATTAAAAGGTCCTGCAACGTAAAAAAAGAAACTCCTTCTCCGGTATACCGATGTACATAATCAAAACGCTTTGCAACATACTCACTTCTCATTTTATTTAAGATCTGTATGCTGTCCGGTGTAATCTTAACACGTGCAACTTCAAAGTTAATCAATGTTGCTGTTACTGAAATCCAGATCTCGCGATCGCGGAGGATCCTGACATGTAAAGTCACATCGTGCTTTTCATTATCGAACTCAATTTTTGACTTTGCCCGTCCGGAAAACGTACTAAAATCTAGATTATTAATCAAATAACCTTCTGCGCCACTCTTGTATGCT
>JAITLW010000339.1 GCA_031277715.1 Sphingobacterium sp.
GCTGGGTTCGTACCGTGTTTATACTCACCCCTTGCGCATGAGCGATTTGGAGATAGCTCATTTTATCCAAAGCGTGGAGCTTTAATATTTTTCGTTGTCCCTCCGGAAGCTCTTCCAGAAGTTCAAAAATCCGTTGCAACCGATCGTAATAAGAAGATTCTTCCTCCAGTTCTCCTGCAGGGTTATAAGCAGGATCTACATTAGATAACACTTCCTCTTTTCGTTCTTTCACCTGCAACCTCCGACAATAATCAATCCCTAAGTTCCGAACAGCACGCATTCCATAATGCTTAAACTGCTCAGGCTGGCCCATTCCCTGCTTCCGACGCTCCCAATAATTAATAAAAAAATCCTGGACTAGGTCCTTGGCTATATCGACATCATGTACAACACGCAATGCCTGAACACAGAACACGGAGTAGTACATCCTAAAAAGAGAGCCAATCTCTTCTTCGTCCACCACTTGCTCTGAATAATCGTTGCCCATTCTATTTGATTTCGATACAGCTAAATAAAGAAATCTTTAATTAAAAAACAATTCTTTAGAACATCCCGAAAAGTCAGGAATAACTATCTTTCCCCATTTTAAATATTTTTGGGGAAAGAATAGAAAAGGTTTAAAACACTTTCAACCCAACAATTCCGGCAACAATTAACACCGCAGAAAGCAATCTAAAGACATTAGCTGAATCTCCAAAAAAAGTGATTCCAACTAATAATGTACCTACAGCTCCTAATCCCGTCCATACCGCATACGCAGTACCTATCGGAATAGTTTTTTGAGCGTAAAACAATAACGATCCACTAATCCCCATAGATACAATAGCTAACAGTATCCAGCCAGTTTTACTTCCATCACCATTTTGAGCCATTTTTAACCCTAAGGGCCAACCAATCTCAAAAATGCCAGCGGCAATCAACGCAATCCAATTCATTTTCAAATAGTTAAATTAAACAAAACAAAAATACGCCTCAACAGCACAACATTTTTTGATGTATATCAAAATCAACTAATACCTTCGGATGCGACTCAATGTCTCCTGCGTAATACCCAGATAAGAAGCAATATGTCCAAGATTAACACGACTTAGTAACCTAGGTTGTAAGCGGATCAACGACTGATATCGCTCAGTAGCAGATTCGGTATGGAGCGAAATACTACGTTCTTCTAAAATCACACAAACCTCTTCTGCTATCTTGCGCCCGACTAGGTTTAATTCGGGAAACATCCGATACAGGTCATTTAAGTCTTCTACCGAAATAGCATATACCTCAGAATCTTCTAAAAACTGTATATTCTCAAAAGAAGGCCGATTTGTATATACGGGGAGAATAGATCCAAAAATCTGATTCTCTTCACCAAACCAAGTATTCACCTCCTTACCCTCATGATAAAAGTAAGCCCGGATCAAGCCCTTTTCCAAAACAAAGTAACTCGATAATACTTGTCCCGATTTCAGAAAATGATCATTCTTCTTCTTAAAAAAGCACTTGGTTCTATCCTCAATAGCTACCTCAGCTTCTGAACTGAGAAAGCCATATCTTTTAAACTGTTGAATAATGGGATTCATTCAAAATAGTAAAAACATTGTCTGATCCTTAAAAATAATCATAGATCAGGAAATAAAAAAAACTACGTTTAAACAAACGTAGTTTTTTAGGCAAATATACGGCAGTATACTACAGAATCATGCGCATCGACATACTGAAGGGCATAAGCCCCTCTCGCTGATAAAGAGCTATTGCAGCGATATTGCCTGCCAATACAGTAAGCTCAAAATAATTGACCTGATTAGATTTCCCCCAATCTTTAACTCGTTGAAGAAGCGCTTTCCCGATCCCCTTACCTTGCATCTCTTCTACTACGATAATATCCATTAGATACACACACCTCAAAGGCTTCAAACAATTGTAAGGATCCGTAGACTGTATCTGTGCTACAGCCAACCCGCATACAATTTCCTCTTCTTCGTACACAAAACCAATAAAATTGTCTTCACCTGCAATAATCTTCTTTATAAAAACTTCATCCTGTCTAGCGGCGTTCATGTAGTTCGGCTCGTAAATCGCCATCTGCTTGAACAACGAAAGATAAAGCCCATCGAGCGCCGGAAGGTCAATCAGTTCTGCTTTTCTGATATTCATATATTAGTCTTTAGAAAGTACATCATTAGCTTCATAGGCTTCAACCTGTTTGCGCAACTCTGAAATAGCTGCCGAGGTCAGATAAGGACGAAGTGCCTCAAACTTAGCGCTAGACCATTCATAAATATGAAGATCCAGCAGTTCTTCCACAACCTCCGTTTCAAAACGATACCCTATAACTTTCGCTGGATTTCCACCTACAATCGCATAGGGAGGTACATCTTTGGTTACTACCGCGGCGGCAGCAACTACAGCTCCTTCGCCGATATGAACACCTGGCATAATGATAGAACGAATACCAAGCCAGGCTCCGTCATCAATACGGGTGTCTCCTTTCTGCTTATAAGACTCTAAAATTGATTCCGTAAAAGGATACAGACTGAACCAGTCTGTACGATGGGTATTGTTCCCTCCCATTAAGATAAGTACCTCGGCACCTATGCATACATAATTACCGATATACAATTGATCAATCTCCCAGACAGGCTCCCAATTCGCAACACTGTACGGATCCCCATATAAATAACGTACAACGCTTTCTTCAAACGAGCCTGTCCAGGCATTGCTATAGTAACTTTTTGTCCCTCGGATGTGAATATTACGATTTGTGACCACCTCGTGTAAATACTCTACCTTTGACCAATGTTTCTCTACTTTATCTTTCATATTGCTATTCATTGCACGATATCCTTTTTCAAATCATCATCAACTACAATTTTCAAAAATACATCATTTCCAAAACAACATAATAGGCATTCTGTAGGATAAAGCATTCCTTTTTTAATATTTTCTAAGACCTGTCATACCACGGTTGTTTAGTTTTTCTATAGCGTATAAGCCAAGGAAAAAGAAAAGCCCCGATTATATATCCGAATACGATCTTTAGAATCACCAACGTCATAGCTGCTGGCATATTGGAACATACTCGATAATCCCTGTGTATAATTAAGTCCTAATAAAAAACGACGATTAAGCTGGCAGGCTATTCCGCCATTAAACCCCATTTCCATCTTTTGTAAATACTTATTTTCCGATTCATCATCTCCAGCACTTCCATAAATCTGTTTATCTTTAAACCAGGTACCATCTTCATCTTTACGTTGGATATCCGCATGCAACAACGTACTGACATAAGGCCCTGCATAGATACGCACCGGACCAACTGCATAATTTAAATTAACCGGCGTGAGGACAATAGACTGCATAGCGATCCTTGAACTATAATCTCCAGCATCATCAGAAAGAGATACGCCGAATTTCCGCTGACTAAACATAAGCTCATGCTCCAATGCAAACCGCCTGTTCAATGCTGTCCGAACAAATACTCCTGCCTGAAAACCCACTTTATAAGTAGATTCATCATTGGAAAATAAATAATCTATATCCTTACCATGTAGATTGGTATAACTTACACCAGCTTTCAAGCCCCACGACACCTTACCTACAGCCAAGATATCATCAGCAAAAAGTGCAATAGAATCGATATCTCCATATTTTGTTGCAACTTGTGCAACCGCCTTCTGGCCAAAAAACAAACCAACTAGCCCAAGGAAAAGTATATTTCTTGTCACGTTCATAACCTATAATCTTTTAAAAATTAATATCCCAAATTCCTACCGCACGCTCCAATTCAACCAATGCTGCAGCACAGTTATACCGTGTCACATAATAGTTCTGCTGTACTTCAATATAGGTCCGCTGTGCATCGAGCAATTCTAACAAAGAACTCTCTCCACGTTGATAGCTGTAGATTTTACCATCAAGAATAACCTGTGCATCTGTTAATAGACCTGCTTCAAATTGTGCAACCTGCTTTTGAGCTGCCTGATAGCCATGATAAGCTTGTGCCACCTCACTTTGGATGACTAGAGCAGTTTGCTTGTGCTCTTTCTCTGCTTGCAAAATCCCCCATTGAGCAGACCGGACTTCTGCGGGATGCTTGTTGGAAAATTTGAGAGGCACACTGATACCGACCTTTACAGTCGTCATTGATGGAGTAGGCGCAATAACATTATTCACATACGAAGCATAATCCATACCTAAGGAAAGCCCCAAATCTATTGCCCTATTTGCTTTAGCCAGTTTCAATAAACTTGCAGAAAGGTTCTTCTGTTGCAAGGCGGCCTGTAAGTCTGCTCTATTTATCTTAGCCTCACTGATTAGTTCACTTAATACAAAATCACGACCTAGACCTTTCAAATCACCGGTAGGATTCCAAAGAAAATCAATTTGGTCATCCCCAAGAAGTGTCGACAAATCAGCCAGAGAGCTTTTCCATTCTGCTTCTGCAGCAAATACTTCATTCAACATTGTAGAGGCTTCTAGTTTCGACTGACGTGCATCTACTTGTGAAATACTACCCAATCTATAGCGGATACTATCAGCTTCCGACAGTTTCTTCATCTGTTCGTACGAAGTTTGCTGTACATCCAATAGCATCTTGTTTTGCAAAGCTGTCAAATAAGCCAAAGTAGCGTCAGCCCGTAGATTCCTAAAATAATCTTCCAATAGCATTTGAGTAAGCTGTACCTGCCCTTTAGCGACATCCAACCGGGCATGGCGTTTACCACCAAGCTCAACAGTCCAAGATAGCTCAGAAGCAAAACCGTAGCCCATATTCATCCGTCGTTGTCCATTATCCGAAGCTTCGAATGACAATTCTGGGTCTGGAAAAACCCGGGCTTGTAGAATTTCAGCCTCCGCGATATCGACATTGAATTTCTCCGCCGAATAAGCTAGGTTATTCTTTCCTACCAAACGGACAAACGTAGCATAATCGATCTCCTTATAAGAATAGGAAGAATCCAGAATCTGGCCCGACACCCGCGTACCGACAGATAGAAAGGCGAGGGTAAGTATGATATTTATATAGTTGTTCATATCCGTATAATTTAATCCTGTTTAGAAGCCGTATAATTTTTGCCCCATTTGCGCTCCACCAAATAATACAATGCAGGCAAAGCAAACAACGTAATAATCGTAGAAAACAATAAGCCATACACGATCACCGTAGCCAATGGACGCTGTACGTCAGAACCGATTCCGGTCGCTAGTGATGCTGGGAATAATCCGAGAACAGCTACTGTTGCCGTCATGAGAACCGGTCTAAAACGATGTGCGGCTCCCTCAATAACTGAACGGGAAAGATCATATCCCTTTCGTCTCAATTCATTAATATGCGATATCATAATGACCCCATTCTGAATAGCCACCCCAAACAACGCGATGAAACCAACAGCCGACGAAACATTTAAAGACATACCGCGGACATTCAGCGCCAGCATACCTCCAAATAAAGCCAGTGGAACAATACTCATCAAAAGACCTGCTTGGCGGAACGAACCGAAGGCGCTATACAGCAAAATAAACATGATCGCCAATGCCAGCGGAACTATAACGGCCAGACGTTCATAAGCACGATTCTGGTTTTCAAACTGCCCGCCCCAGCTGATATGATATTTATCATGATCATACTTGACATCCTTATCAATTGCTTGCTGTGCTTCCGCCAACAAGGAATTCAGATCCCGGTTACGCACATTCAACTTCACGGTGAGGTGCCGTTTATTCATTTCACGGGTGATCGTGCTCTCTCCGGTACTCAACCGTACATCAGCAATCTGAGATAAAGGAATCTTGGCACCAGTTTGAGAAGTCAACATAAGATTAGCTATTTTTTCCGGTGTGTTGCGGCTTGCCTCGCTATATCGACAGATAATATCATACACCTTATGCCCAATAAACAACTGAGATACAGCCTTCCCTCCAATAGCAACCTCGATCAGTTCAGCGACATCAGACACATTAAGACCGTATTGTGCTATTTTATCACGATCTGCATGAATCTGCAGCTGAGGTAAAGGAGGTTCTTGATCAATATCCAAATCTACAGCGCCAGGAATTGTAGCCAGTGTCCCCAACACTTCCTCTGCAATACGCCGTGTCTCTTTAAAATCATCTCCATATACCTTGACCACGAGCTCACTATGTGCTCCGGATATCTTATCCATAACCCCATCGATCATAGGTTGAGAGAATCCAACAGTAAACCCAGGCATACTATCATATACTGCAGCCAACTCGTCAATCAAATCATACTTAGTTTTTCCTTTAGGCCACTCTTTATACGGCTTGATACCTATAGAAACTTCAAAATGAGAAGCTGTCCATGGATCTGTACCATCATCATTACGCCCTGCCTGTACCATAATATAAGTCACCTCATCAAATTCCATCGTCCTCGCCCGTAAAGTATCACTCATCTCGCTCGCCTTTTGCACCGAGATACCAGGAGGCAACTGTACCTGCAACCATATAGACCCTTCATCAAGAGGTGGCAAGAAATCCTTACCCACCCGTACAGCCAAAAAGGAAGTCGCGGCTAGAATTAAAAGGAGAGGAATAAAAACCTGCTTTGGCTTTTCCATGATACGTTTTATACCACCCGAGTAAGAATCTGAAATCTTTTCAAGCCACTTGTTATGATAGATTTTCTGTGGTTTCTTATAAATAACATAAGCGATACCAGGAATAACCAATAAAGCAACTGCCAACGCGCCCAACAAAGCATATCCTACTGTAAATGCCATAGGTGTAAAAAGCTTCTTCTCCACACGCTCAAAAGCAAATAATGGCAAGTAGGCTGTAATAATAATAATCGTCGAGAAGAATACAGGTTTAGCTACCTCTGCCGCGCGTTGCGCTATGCTTTTTTCCTCTAGCTCCAGATCCGGATTGTCCTCACGCTTTTTAAGAATAGTTTCCAGCATCACGATCGCTCCATCCACGATAATACCGAAGTCAATAGCCCCTAGCGATAGTAGATTAGCGGGAATATCCGTAAAGTGCATCAGAATAAAGGCCGTTAACAACGAAAGTGGAATTGTAACCGCTACTAAAAGGGCACCTCGCCAACTGCCTAAAAAGATGATCAATACTACGATAACCAATGCCATCCCTTCCAACAGCGTGTGCGATACGGTATTCAAAGTCGTATTAACCAAATCCGTACGATCTAAAAACGTATGAATATGCACTCCTTCTGGTAATCCTCCATTATTCAATTCCTCTACAGCCTCATGTATACCTTCCAATACAGAAGAAGGGTTCTGCCCTTTGAGCAATAGCACAATACCCTCTAAACTATCCGAATAATCCCGTTCGTGATCCGTATAGCCCAATACTCCTTTCCGTTCCAACATGCCATACTTCAGCTCTCCAATATCCTGTAAAAAGATAGGCACTCCCTTTTCAGATTTTACGACAATCTTTCCCAAATCTTCTAAATCCCGTACCAATCCGATACCACGCACTACATACCCCAACTCGCCACGGGGAAGTACACTTCCCCCAGCATTGATATTGTTATTTTCAATAGTCTCAATGACGTCTGTTAATGTAATAGAATACTGTTCCAGCTTACGGGGATCCACCTCAACCTGAAACTGCGTCGTAATACCACCAAAATTGGTTACATCCGCTACACCTGATACCTGTTTGATACGAGGCATAATGGTAAAATTCTGCAAATCTGTAAGAGCTCTTAAATCGTGTCCTCCAGTACTCTCTACAATATAGCGGTATACCTCCCCTGTGGGCGACGTAAGAGGGTCCAATCCAGGGACCGCATCATAAGGCAACTCGACCTCATTCAGTCGTTCCTCAATTCGTAATCTAGCCCAATAATCATCGACACCATCCTGAAAAACAATAGTGATAATAGAGAGACCAAATGTACTTTTACTGCGCATAACATGCATTCCTGGCAAACCATTCAATGCACGTTCTACAGGAATAGTAATCTGTTGTTCAATCTCTTCTGCTGCCAGTCCCGGCACCTGGGTTACCACTTGGGACGTCACATCCGCAATATCTGGATAGGCCTCAACAGCAAGTTGCTTCCACGAATAATATCCAAAAAAAGCAATAAGCGTAAACAAAGCCACCATCACCCAGCGCTTAGCTACACCATTATGTATTAATTTATTCATCGCTTAATCCTTAATCTATAAACTGTTCACTACATATACTTCAAGCCCTAATAGCTTCTCAACATCAATGACCCGCCGCTCGTCACAATGGTCTCTCCAGCGTCAAGACCAGACGCTACTACAACACGCTCGTTAGAAGTTCCTGAAATATGTACTTGTCTCTTCACGAACTTGCTTTCTCCCTCTTTTACAAATACAAACTGCTTGTCATTAGCTTGGAACACAGCACTACTAGGCACAAGAATAGATTTTTGGGGAGTATCTCTAAAAAGCACCGTTACATACATACCCGGTTTGAGCTCATGATTGATATTATCACACTCGATCAACACCTCAACACTCCGTGTCTCTTCGTCGACAATTTCATTAACATGGTATACTTTTCCTTTTATGAGGTGATCTGGATAAGCGGCGACTTTTACTTCAACTTCATCCAATTCGTGTATAAAGCGGATATCTTTTTCTTTTACCTGTCCCACAATCCATACCTTAGAAAGTTCCGCAACGACTGCAATAGGCTCCGCATCTTCCTTCAAATATTGCCCAATTACAATATTATTGTCTACAATCTCCCCTTTGATAGGAGATCTAACAATCATAGGCTTTCCAAGAGACATCTTCTCCGGGTTGACATTAAATATTTTTAAAGCAGACAAAGAGTTTGATAATGCAGATTTTTTAATTTCATAGTCAGTTTCTGCGTCCTCCAGTTCCCGTTGTATCCCCACACCGTTTTTTAAGAGGTCTTGTTGTCGTTTCAAATTCAATTCCGCTTGACGAAATTCCTGACGAGCATCCGTATACTCCTTCTCTGCATTAAAATAGTCCGGAGAACTCAACTCAAAAATCGGCGAACCAGGCTGTACTTTTTGTCCCAAACGAACAAATGAACGTAATACCCGACCTGCAAATGGAGATGCAATCTCAGCATAGGCATTGGGAATAGTCTTGACCGTCCCCGCACTTGTCATCTCCAAAATAAAATCTTCCTCCGCAACAGTCTCGAATCCCAGCTTAGAATGAATCGGAGACTCTGCTGTCAATAAGACCGCATCACCTTCAATACGATAAGCCCTATTATCTTCTTCCTCTTTTTTTGATGTGCCGCTACACGAAGAGAGTACAAAGAAACTAATGCCAATAAAAAACAATAGCTTTTTCTTTTTTAGACGGATGTCCTTACTGTTAACTTTCATTGTTTTGCCTTTAATTGATTTCATATTCAAATTAATCTGGTACAAAAGTGCCCATATTAATGCCACAAGGCTGTTAGAGGAGCAGTAGAAAAATATTAGAAATTTATTAGACCCGTCCAAGCACTTGGACTTTTTTGCCGACGAACAGACTTTTGCCATAGTCTCAAAGGCACGTTACAGCGACTGCAATAGCAGTAATGATTAAATTAAAAAAGAAATAACTAAGGCTAAGGAAAGTTTTGCTAACTTACACCAGAAATATTTACAACTATAAATATTAAATACAACTTTCTTAAAATGGTAGTAATAAACAATTACGAGGAGTACAAATCGTTTGAAGGAAAACAATTAGGCTCTTCCGATTGGCACAAAATCGATCAAGAGCAGATCAACAGATTTGCGGACGCCACCCTAGATCACCAATGGATACACATCGATCAGGAAAAAGCGAAAACGGATAGTCCTTTCAAAACTACGATTGCCCACGGATACCTCACACTTTCCTTGATCCCTTACCTTTGGAAGCAAATTGCGGATGTGAGAAATCTAAAAATGGAAATCAACTATGGCATTGAGAATCTAAAATTTGGACAGGCGGTATTGGTGGACAGTGAAGTGCAGTTAAAAGCAAAGGTAAAATCAATACTTAACCTAAGAGGTACTGTTAAAGCATCAATAGAAGCAACGTTGGTAATAAAAGACAATCCTAAACCAGCGTACGTAGGTGATGTTGTATTTCTATATCATTTCCAAGACTAAAAAAGCCCCTCGCAAAAGTAGGATACTCCTGCTTTTGCGAGGACTAATACAGAATACGATATACTTAAGATAAAGACATCGTTCGTAATGGAATTCCCATTAAAAAACTATCCAGTTCTTCGCATTTAAAATTATACTCATCTACCTTTCTAACAATCTGAGGCACCACGTGTTCGTTCGACTCCACACGCAAAACCCGATCCTCATCCTCTAAATCCAAGCTCACAATAAGGGGAGTTTTCAGAGACTGTAATCCTTCTAGTATATGGATCTTATCCGTCAATGTCTGAACATTCGTCTTGAAAATACTTACAAATTTATACATAGTTGCAATTGTTGTCATTACTATACTTTGAATAACTTACAATCCAAACTTCACGAAAATAACTGACATAAAAGACGCCTTTCGGTGCCAAACGGACAAAATCAGGGACGAGCCGTCCGTACTATTATCAAGCTAACTCTTTCGCCTCTAGCCAGCGTAAAAAGGTAGAAGCTTTCTCTCTGCTGACATATATTCGGGAACTATGCTCTACAATAAGGTCCAGCGAGAGTTTTCGCGACAAGGTATAGCTCGCATGACGCAAGGCGGTTCTATTAACAAGGTGTTGTCGGTTCGCTCGAAAAAAGACGCATCCGAGCGTCTTTTCAAGATCGTCCAAACTCTTATTCACAGCATACTCTTTACCATCAAAAGTTTTGACAAATACATTCTCGTACTCGATATAACACAAAGCCACATCCTCGGCATCCAATGGAATAATCCGTCCATGATGATGGACAACTAAAGCATTTTGTCGCGATTGCGCCTGCCCCATCAAGTCACTATAAAGACCGTTCTTTATATTATAGTCTGTGGGACCTTGCGAAAGCTGCCGTTGCAAACCAAAATACTTCTGCATAGTAGATTCGACAGCGGCATTAGAAATCGGTTTCAGAATATAATCAATACCATTCGTCTTAAAAGCTTCCAACAGATAATCATCGTAGGCTGTACAAAAAACGATAGGAGCAGAAACTATAACTTCTTTAAAAATCTCAAAACTCAATCCATCTCCCAACTGTATATCTGAAAAAATGAGGTCGACTTTAGGACAATCACGAAAAAAAGAAATTCCTTCCTGTACAGACTGTATATATTTCACAATCTCTACCTGAGGTAGCACCAAACTCAATGTCTGAGCGAGATCTTCTGCAGCTAGGCCTTCATCTTCTACTAAAACAACTCTCATTATACAATCTTAATACGTACTTCAAAAAATGCTTCTGATTCCTCAATTTCTACCCCCTGTACAAAGAGGTATTTATAACGTTCAATCAAATTACGCAGCCCACTTCCATTCGAATCCACTTTCTTGTACTTGATATTTTTATTATTACGAACAGATATCCAGCCATCACGCTCCTCAACGTTAATCCGAACGGGATCTGCCACGGTAAAGGAATTATGCTTTAAAACATTATCCACCAATGGTTGAATAGAGAAAATAGGAAGTTGCTTTACCCGTATATCTGCCGAAATATTTACCTGATAATGTAGCGCTTCGCCAAAACGAATCTTCTGCATATTGAGGTAATCCTCGCAAAGTTTAATTTCCTGATCAATACTTGCCAACTCCCCATTCTTCACAGACGCAATGGTAATACGTAAAAAGTCTGAAAGCTGGACCAAATAATCTTGAGCCATATCAGGGTCCTTACGAATCAGCGTCTTCAAGGTAGCCAGTGCATTAAACAGGAAATGAGGCTGAATCTGTTGCCGCATCATGAGGTTGATCGCTTCTTCACGGGAACGCTCCAATCGCGACCGTTCCAGCTTATGGTGCGCCTTTGCGTGTTCAGACATTAAAAAATAAAGCCATAAAAGGACGACAACATTAAGTAAGCTCCCCTGAACACTAATAAATGTAAAATTACGGACCGGATTCTGCATCAAGAAGCTGTGCAACCGATGATCTAGGACACCCAGAAAACGTTCTATATAGTGAAATCCCCAAATGATTAGAATAGCGCTTCCAAAACTAATAATCTTAACATGTATTGGAGATTTGACGGGATCCTCTACCCTGAAATGAACGTGTATACAGATATTATTGAAGGCAACGATCAGGATAACTAAAAAAGTAATACAAATCTGTACAACACTACGTGTACTCATGAATCCCCCTGTAAATGAAGCCAATGCAATAAGCATCGTTGCTGTCAAGGCAAAAACAAAACTTTGCTTAATCCAAAGCCCGAAAGGATAATCTATATGACTACATTTCATCATGCTTTCCTAATTTTATTCTCACGATACGATACCGTGTAATTACGTCCCTCAACTACTTCCATATTTTTTTTGATTACGCAGAGTATGACTGATCTATCGAACAAAAACTCCGCAAATGCGTACCCTTGTGATTAATAAAAAGAAAAACTATACCAGACTACTTTCAATAATCATACACAACCTATTTCTAACCAAAAGTAGCAATAACACCTTAATTTCTAAGCCTATTTAAAAAACATAATGGATATTGTTCAGCTACACAAATTTGTAACAAAAACATATATCTACAACAAAAGATTGCTATCGGCACAATAAAAACAACCAAGCGGCGTTTTATCTGTAATTCATAAATTTAGGTTAATAATTGATTAGTTAGAAACGCCAGTTGCCCCCAGCTTCGGGCGTTTTTTATTTCCTAAACCACTGTAATCCTATTTCACGCCCAGCCTAAACTGAAATCACGACTACCAATTATGGATTCTCCTCTCGAAGATTTCCCAAATTTGGCACATTTTTTAAATCGAATGGGGTCTCTTGATATACAAAGTAGTTAAGCCAATTATTGAACAATAAATTAGCATGGCTTACCCACCGCACCTTTGGAGACAAGGTAGGATCATCATTCGTGTAATAATTACAAGGGACGTCAATATCCAACCCTTTCTCAACATCACGCACATATTCCTCATGTAATGTATAAGGTGCGTATTCCGAGTGTCCCGTCAGATAAAACTCTCGACCTCCCCTGGAACTCGCAATAGCAATACCTGCACCATCCGATTCCGAAAGGACAGCTATTTCTCCGCTCTTTTCAATATCATCTTTTGAAATTGTAGTATGTCTACTATGGGGGATAAAGAATTCATCGTCAAACCCCCGAAAAAGAGGATTCGTTTTATCTAAAGCCACATGCTGGAAGACACCGAAAAGTTTCTTCTCCAAAGCCTGCTTTTCTACACCATAAAAATGATATAAGGCTGCTTGTGAAGCCCAACATATATATAAGGTCGAAGTGACGTGCGTACGCGCCCAGTCAAAGATACGAGTTACCTCTTCCCAATAAGTAACCTCCTCAAAAGGAAGCATTTCAACAGGAGCTCCCGTAATAATCATCCCATCATAAAAATCGTCTGATATTTCTGAAAACCCCTTATAAAACATTTCCAAATGCTCCGCAGGTGTATTCTTAGATGTATGCGACTCCAAGTTTAAAAACTCTACTTCAATCTGTAAAGGATTGTTGGACAATAACCGAACGAAATCTGTTTCTGCAGAAATCTTCAAAGGCATGAGATTCAAAATCACAAGCCGAAGTGGACGGATATCCTGCTCACTCGCGCGAAGATCACTCATTACAAATATACTTTCGTTTTTTAACAGCTCTATGGCTGGTAAGCTATTGGGTATCTTAACTGGCATACGATATATACTTATTTCACCTTAAATAAACGGTAAAAGTACCAAAAATAAGCAGGAATAAAAAAAGCGCATAAGCTTTATACTACAATTGACCAACATAACAACATTAATGTAAAGAGCTCGTTATCTTCTTGCGGAAAGTCCAAAACTATTGTAAATTGTCCCCAATAACCTAGTAGACAAAAGAAAACAAGATCAAAGAAATGCGCAAAAAACTAATAACTAACACATTAGCAATCTTATCACTATGCTTGACTTTCACACTGAGCCAAGCTCAAGAAAGCAATAATGGTAAAAAATTATGGGCAAAATCCATACTAAATGAAAAAGCACCTGCACTCCAAGTCGAACAATGGCTTTCTGATGCTCCAGACACCAAAGGAAAATTTGTGCTCGTTGACTTTTGGGCAACATGGTGTGGTCCATGCCGCAGAGTCATTCCAGAGTTAAACGAATGGCAACAAAAGTATAAAGATCAATTGGTTATTGTAGGGATATCCGACGAGACTGCAGATAAAGTGCAAAATGCCAAAGACATAAAAATAGAGTACTACAACGCGATAGACACACAGGCAAGACTTAAAAAAGAACTTGAAGTAAAAGGAATACCACACTGCATACTATTAGATCCTCAAGGTATCGTTCGCTGGGAAGGATTCCCAACACTCGCTGACCACGAACTGACAGCCGATGTACTTGAAACGATCATTAAAAAATACAGCAAATAAATAATCGGAAATAAAAAAGGGACTTTAAGTACTAAAGTCCCTTTTCTTTTGATTAAATCAATTGCCGTAACGCAATCTCATAAGCTCTCGAAGATAGCTGTGTGCGCTCTTTCGAAACATCATAAATTGCTTTCAATGCCTGTTGTATTACTTTTGAAACATCAGAAAACAAAGCATCATCACTGATTTCAATATTGGGTTGCATCAAATAAGCAAATACCCGAGCCATACCACAATTGGCAACGAAATCTGGAATAACTGCAACCTGTTGATCTGCATACTCCATCACAGGACCATAGAAAATCTCTTTATCTGCAAAAGGCACATTGGCACCACTGGCGATAAGCTCCAAACCGTTATCCACCAATTGCTGAACATGAGACTTAGACACTAGACGAGAAGCCGCCGCAGGGATAAAGATCTCTGCCCCTACAGCCCAAACGTTTTCTTGCAACTTGTCTGATGGAATCATATCAGGAGATACCAGTTCATTGCCGTTACGATTAAGGAACAATTCTGTTATCGCATTTTCATCAAGTCCATCTGTATGAATCAGCCCCCCCATACGGTCTATAATACCAACGATACGAACTCCCATTTTAGACAGATAAAACGCAGCAGCGGCCGCCACATTACCCCAGCCTTGTATAATAGCTCTCTTCCCCTGGCACCCAGACTCGTAGAGATCATAAAAATGACGAACAGATTCCGCTACACCAAAGCCCGTAATCATATCCGCAACTTTATACTTACGCTTTAGATCTGGGGTGTAAAATGCATCCTCCAACACTTTAGATACACCATACCGCAGTTGTCCGATCTGACGGATACGCTCACTTTCACGGACATTAAAATGCCCGTTTAAGACGCCCTCCTGAGGATGCCAAAGACCATACTCCTCCGTCATCGGGATTACATCATGGATTTCGTCGATATTAAGATCGCCACCTGTCCCGTAATAGTTTTTCAATAAAGGCGTCACCGCTTTAAACCAACGGGCCAGCACTTCCTTTTTGCGAGGATCTTTAGGATCAAAATTAATCCCGGATTTGGCGCCACCTATCGCTGGTCCAGATACCGTAAATTTCACTTCCATCGTTTTGGCAAGCGACTCCACTTCGTTTCTATCTAACCCGGCACGCATCCGCGTACCACCACCAGCTGCTCCTCCACGCAAAGAATTGATTACAACCCATCCTTCAGCCTCCGTTTCACTATCCTTCCACTCAAATACAATCTCCGGTCTTTTGTGTTCAAAATCCCTAAGTAATTCCTTCATATTATTTAAAAATCCTAAATAGACACCTTATCTTATAAATTCCCTCTTCTCTCCTGTTCACGCTCTATAGCCTCAAACAACGCTTTAAAGTTACCTGCGCCAAAGCTCTGTGCACCTTTTCGTTGGATGATTTCAAAAAATAAGGTAGGACGGTCTTGAACCGGTTTTGTGAAAATCTGTAGAAGATACCCCTCCTCATCTCGGTCTACCAAAATCCCTAAATCTTGGATGATTTTAATCTCTTCATCAATTACCCCCACACGGTCAGGCAACATATCATAATAGGCCTCTGGTGGAGCACCTAAAAACTCAACACCACGCGCCTTTAAAGCTTTGACAGTAGATACGATATCATTAGTAGCCAAGGCGGCATGCTGTACCCCCTCGCCTTCGTAAAACTCAAGGTACTCTTCAATCTGAGATTTTTTCTTCCCTTCTGCAGGTTCATTGATCGGAAACTTCACATATCCGTTACCGTTACTCATCACTTTACTCATTAAAGCAGAGTACTCCGTATTGATCTGTTTGTCATCAAAAGAAAGGATATTCACAAATCCCATCACATTTTGATACCATTCAACAGTCTCATTCATTTTATTCCAATCGACATTACCCACGCAGTGATCTACATACAAAAGACCAGTTTCTTCAGGATTATAATCGCTAACCCAAGACTCATATCCAGGTAAAAATGCACCTTTGTAATTTTTACGCTCGACAAACATATGTACTGTCTCTCCGTATGTATAGATACCCGCTGTCCAGACCTCACCATGTTCATCTTGTGTACACAATGGCTCCTGGTATACCCGTGCTCCGCGCTTAGTGGTTTCTTCGAAAGACTTTCGAGCATCATCAACCCACAAAGCCAATATTTTGACGCCATCACCATGCTTCTTTACATGCTCTGAAATAGCATGATCCGAGCGCAGGGCAGATGTCAATACCAATCTGATTTTATTCTGTTTCAAAACATAGGATGCACGATCCCGAACTCCAGTCTCCGGACCGGCGTAAGCCTCCGATTGAAAACCAAAAGCCGTTTTGTAATAATGCGCCGCTTGCTTCGCATTCCCCACATAAAACTCAATGTAATCTGTACCATTAATAGGAAGAAAATCTTGTGCCGTAGCGATTTTCTCCGCAAAAGTTTGTGCCATGATAATATATTATTGTTTATTAATTAGTTACTAATTCATCCATGATTTATAATAATCAGGATCTTCTAACGCCAACGCATCCTCCGTCAACATCAAAGGTCTAAAAGGATCGATCATTACCGCTAGTTCATCTGTCCGTGTCTGTCCGATACTCTTTTCAACCGTACCAGGGTGCGGTCCATGTGGTATTCCACCAGGATGCAATGTAATCTGCCCCTTCTCCACCGATTTACGGCTCATAAAATCACCATCTACATAATACAAAAGCTCATCCGAGTCGACATTACTGTGATTGTAGGGAGCTGGAACCGCCAAAGGG
Source organism: Sphingobacterium sp. (assembly GCA_031277715.1). Classification (GTDB taxonomy): domain Bacteria; phylum Bacteroidota; class Bacteroidia; order Sphingobacteriales; family Sphingobacteriaceae; genus Sphingobacterium. The sequence goes on from JAITLW010000339.1 coordinate 17,268, forward strand.
TGATAATCATATAAGCGCGGACAAAAACTACATAGTACAAAAGCATCCGTTTCGAAAGTCTGATGCACCGGAGGAGGTTGGTGCAACATACCCGTAATAGGCATAAAATCGTGAATAGAAAATGCCCATGGATAGTGATAACCATCCCAACCGATAAAATCAAACGGGTGGCTACCATACACATAAGGATAAATCAATCCCTGTTTTTTTATCTTCACCTCAAAATCACCAACTTCATCAAAAGTTTCCAGGTTTTCGGGAACACGGATGTCGCGTTCATAAAACGGAGCATGTTCCATCAATTGGCCAAACTCATTACGGTAACGCTTTGGCGTACGAACTGGAGAAAAGGACTCCACGATCAACAATCGATTTTCGGTATTCTCAAAGTGAAGCTGATAGATCGTACCCCGCGGAATAACCAGATAATCCCCATAAGAGAATGGAATCTGACCATACCCCGTCTTTAAAACACCACGGCCTTCATGGATAAAGATAATTTCATCAGCCTGACTATTCTTGTAAAAATAGTCCGTCATCGACTGCCTTGGAGCAGCTAGGGATATATGGAGATCCTGATTCACCAGTACAGGTTTCCGGCTTTCCAGGTAATCATCTACAGCTGCCAATGAAAATCCTTTCAAACTGGTATGCTTCAGATGCTTCTCTCGCGCAATTTTTGGAGAGACATCATATGCCTCCCTTATTTGGCGCACCAGGGTCGGTGGATGACAATGATAAACAAGGGAATAAACACTGGAAAAACCATGTGTCGAAACCAATTCTTCGGCGTATAAATCGCCGTTTTCTTTCTTAAATACGGTATGTCGCTTGTTGGGGACTTGCCCGAGCTTATGATAAAACGTCATAATTCTCTGGTTTAAAACAGTTAAAAAAAAACATGAAATACTCGATAAGCCTAGTTACGAGTCAAATGAAAATAAGGGCTTAATACTGTGCAAACACAATCTCTGCTAACATCGCTTTAATAAAAGCAATCAATCCTAAGGATAACTTTGGGGTATATACACAAAGATTGTACATAGCAGGGTTTATAATATGGTATAAAGATAAAAATATTTTCCAATATTATCCGACGAAAAAATTTTAATATTTATAATCATATGTATATTTGCACCGTAAATCTATAATTGAACCCTTTTTAATGCCGCTCTTTTTATGAGAATTGTAACCTGTCTTCATGACAACGCCGAACATCTCGCTATTTTAATAGATACAACAGTTTACCGCTGCGCTGAAATCAGCGATCAACTGTCCACTTCTATGCAGGAATTCTTAAATGGAGGTAACCCAAACATGCTTGCCTTACAACAGGCAGAAACGAAAATTAAAAATGGTGCTATCAATATAAAGGGAACAAACATAACAGAAGCTAAATTAATTGCTCCTGTCCCTCATCCGACATCCTGTAGAGATGCCTATGCTTTTAGACAACATGTAGCCACCTCTAGACGTAATCGTGGTTTAGACATGATCCCTGAATTCGATCAATTCCCCGTATTCTATTTCACCAATCATAATGCTATTTACGGTCCAGGAGACATCCCCTGTATGCCTCTCCATATGCAACAATTAGACTTTGAACTGGAAGTAGCCATAGTCATTAATAAAAGAGGAAAAAACATCAAAGCGGCAGAAGCAGACGACTATATAGCGGGCTATATGATCATGAACGACATCAGTGCCCGTAAACTGCAGATGGAAGAAATGAAACTAAATTTAGGACCGGCAAAAGGTAAAGACTTCGCAACTGCAATAGGCCCCTATTTAGTAACAAAAGACGAACTATTACCCTACAAAACTCCCCATTACAAAGGCCATACGGGTGACTCATACAAATTAGAAATGACTTGTAAAGTAAATGGACAGCAGGTCTCCCTTGGAAATTTTGCAGACATGGACTGGACCTTTGCTGAAATCATAGAGCGTGTCTCCTATGGTGTGGAGCTTTTTCCTGGCGATGTAATAGGATCCGGAACCGTAGGGACCGGTTGCTTTCTCGAACTCAACGGCACTGCACGCCTAGAAAACCCAGACCATATAGATCAATGGCTACAGGACGGCGACACGGTTACGCTTGAAGTGACAGGACTTGGTCTATTGGAAAATAAAATTGTATTAACAAACGAGTAACGACCTTAATAAGTAGCAAAAATGAGTAATATCATAAGCTTTGACCCCAAAAAAGATCAAGCCATATTCGACAACTTGATCAAATATGCAATTGCGCCAAGACCTATATGTTTCGCCAGTACCATATCAAAAAATGGACAGGTCAACCTTAGCCCCTTCAGCTATTTCAATCTAATGTCGCACCAACCACCAGTATGCGTATTCTCACCGTTGAGGCGTATGCGGGATGGTTCCACTAAACACACCCTTGAGAATATACTGGAAGTGGACGAAGTCGTCATCAATATTGTAAACTATGATTTAGTGCAACAACAGTCGTTAGCAAGTACGGAATATGCCGAAGGAATCGATGAATTCGAAAAAGCAGGTCTTACCCCGCTTCCTTCCACTTATATAAAACCGCCACGGGTTGCCGAATCGCCGATTCAACTCGAATGTAAAGTACAGCGTGTAATACCACTGAGTGATCTTCCCGGTGCCGGAAATCTGGTCATCGCCGAAGTATTGGCTATGCATGTACAAGCGCATCTCCTGGACGACAAAAACAACGTCAAACAACATGAACTGGACCTTGTAGCGAGACTTGGAGGCGATTGGTATTGCCGGGTGACACAGGAAAACCTATTCATTGTACCTAAACCACTCCGTAATTTAGGTATTGGTGTAGACAACCTACCCGAAACAATCCGTCTTTCCAAAGTATTGACTGGAAACCACCTGGGGCTATTAGCCAATGTGGAAATAATCCCGTCCCTAGACAATACGATAGACCTGGACATTGATTATAGTAATGCAGCAAGCACACATAATTATGCGGCGCAATTGCTAGATCAAGGCAAACTACAAGAAGCTTGGCAAGTGCTACTACGTAGCCTATAATTGAAAAAGGTCAGGTAGAAAAATCTACCTGACCTTTTTTATTATTCAGCGGTCAACTTCAGCAAACCATCCTTAATCTTGGGATTTCCAAAATCCACCATACCTGTATGCTGCACTGCGACCTCACCACGTTTATCCAAAATCACAGTCATCGGGATTGAATTCGTCTCCAATTCAGTGGGCAATTGGCCATGTAACGTATACAGTGGAAGATCAAATTTATTCTTCGCCATAAACTTTGAGGCGCCCTTAATATCTTCATCGACATCGATAGCCATAAAAACAATATCCTTGTTCGACTTCAGGTCCAGGAACAACGTGTTCAATGAGGGCATCTCCCGAATACAAGGAGGGCACCAGGTCGCCCAAAAATTCATAACGACAACCTTTCCCCGGAATGAGTCCAACGATGTGACCTTATTGTTAATATCCACAAAACTTGCATTCACACC
>JAITLW010000364.1 GCA_031277715.1 Sphingobacterium sp.
GTGTCATTACAGGGAAAAGGTAGCAAGGCTGAAGAAACTATAGGATCTATTTCTGGTAAATCCACAATAAATGTTATGTCTATTGAGGTGCCTGTAAATGCCGTTTATTATATTCCTACAGGAGCTTCAGGTTCTGTTTTTATAGGCGCAGGTCCATATATTGGATTTAACGTGAGTGGGAAAATTAAAGGAGAAGGTTCTTTAGGAGGTGATAACGGAGTTTCTATTAAAGAGGACATTAAGTTCGGTTCGAAAGAGGACCAAATGAAAGTTATCGATGCAGGTGCAAACTTTATGTTAGGGTACAAGATGTCTAATGGTCTGTTAATTAATGCAGGTTATGGATTAGGGTTAACAAACTTATCAAACATAAGTGGATCTGATAATAAGCTCTCTAACCGTGTATTGTCATTTGGTATAGGTTTCCAACTGTAATAGTTACCTAACTTAATATTATAGCCCCTTGGAGTTTTATCCAAGGGGTTTTTTATTTAAGCGAATATAACCCTAGATCAACAAACCCGACCTCTTAGATTCAATGAATAATATTTATCTTCGTTGCTTATTGATTTAATAACCTAATGAATTATAAGATTTTAATTTTAATTTTTTTCTGCTCTGTGACCACTTCAGCATTTTCTCAAATGCGCTACGGTGCTGTTGTTGGCGGTAATCTATCAAGATTAGCGGTTTCTGGTAGTGATCTTACATCAGAATTTGGAGCAGGTGCTTTTGTTGGAGTCTATGTTGCTGTTCCATTGAATTCTACCCTATCTATTAGGTCCGGACTGAATTTTCAGCATATAGGCGTTAAAAACGATTTTGCAAAAGTTGTGTCGGTAGAACGTCGGATAAATTATTTAGAGCTTCCAGTTCATGTAACATATTCTATATCTGTTCCTAGAGCAGGGAGTTTTCTGATCGGCGTTGGGCCTTTTGTCGGTCTGCAATTAAGTGGCAGTGAAAAGAAGAAATGGGAGGAGATTGATGCCACGAACGGAGATGTTTCCTTCCCTTCAGGAGTTTTTGAATCGGACATCGTCTATTCGGGAGATCATGCTTCAATGAATCGGTTTGATTATGGAATAAGTTCTCTATTGGGGTATAAATTGAGTAGTGGGTTGTTTATTCGTGCAGGATATAACATAGGACTTGCACAGTTGAACAAAAGGCAAGAGGATTTTCAGTTTAATGCTACTCAAAAAGAATATAAAGAAAAAAGTCGCATCGTTTCTTTGGGGGTAGGGTTTGAGTTTTAAGCGCGCTACGGATCCGCTCCTGAATATGATACAAGACAAACAAATCTTGTCTGTTAGATTCAACGAATAATATTTATCTTTGTGCTATGATAGAATTACCTGTTATACCCGTGAATCAGACGCAACGTAAGCCAGATTGGTTACGTGTAAAGCTTCCCGTAGGGAAAGAATATAGGCATGTGCGTAGCTTAGTGGATGAGCATAAGCTTCATACGATTTGTGAAAGTGGGAACTGTCCAAATATGGGCGAGTGTTGGGGGGCAGGTACAGCTACCTTTATGATTCTAGGTAATATCTGTACACGCTCTTGTTCGTTCTGTGCGGTAGCTACAGGAAGACCTCTTCCAGTGGATGTCGACGAACCGAACCGTGTTGCTACTTCTGTCAAACTGATGGGGGTAAAACACTGTGTGATTACTTCGGTAGATCGGGATGATTTGAAGGACGGTGGTTCTATAATATGGGCTGAGACTATTGAAGCTATACGTAGAGAAAGTCCAGAAACCACATTGGAGACCTTATTGCCTGATTTCAAAGGACAGTGGGACAATTTGGACCGTGTGATTGCGGTTAGACCAGAAGTGGTATCGCATAACTTGGAGACCGTTCGTCGTCTGACGAGGGAGGTACGTATACAGGCTAAATATGACCGCTCGTTGGAGTGTTTGCGCCGTATTTCGGAAGCTGGATTACGTACGAAGTCCGGTATCATGTTGGGACTGGGCGAAACAGAAGAAGATGTGATAGAGGCAATGCAGGACTTGTATGATGTAGGTGTACATATTTTGACGCTAGGTCAGTATCTACAACCTACAAAAGCACATCATCCAGTAGTTGATTGGATTACTCCAGCTCAGTTTGATAAATATAAAGAGATCGGTCTGAAGATGGGCTTTAAGTATGTGGAGTCGGGGCCATTGGTGCGCTCTTCTTACCACGCTGAAAAGCATCTATTTGATATGCAATAGTTCAAAAAGCTAAGGTATAATCTGAAAGAATATAAAACGGGGATAACCAATAGGTATCCCCGTTTCGCTTTTTGAAGAAAGGCATAGCGATTTTATTGAAATCTAACGCGTCTTCGTGTTGAATACAGTCTCTCCTCCAATCACGGTACGTAATGTTTTCACTTTACGGATGTCTTCTGCAGGGATCTCCATAATATCCTTTTCTAATAAGACAAAGTCTGCATCTTTGCCTTTTTCAATCGAACCTCTTTTCTTTTCCTCAAAACAAGAAAAAGCTGCCCATATGGTCATTCCTCTTAAGGCTTCTTCCCGGCTAAGGGCATTCTCTGTTTGGAAGCCTCCGGCTGGGTAACCTGAATTGTCGACCCGGGCAATAGCGGCATGGAAACCATACAAAGGGTTGAAATGTTCGATTGGGAAATCGGAACCTATAGCGACTTTACCATATTGTTTTAACAGGTCTTTGTAGGCGTATGCTCCTTTGATTCTTTCATCACCTAGTCTTTGTGTAGCCCAGTACATATCAGATGTCGCATGTGTCGGCTGTATGGAGGGGATAATCTGAAATTTATTGAATTTAGCAAAGTCGCTAGGGGCGATTATTTGTGCATGTTCAATACGCCATCTTCTGGCTTTGTTGTCCGTAAGGTATTTGCCGTATACGTCCAGTATTAAGCGATTGGCCGAGTCACCTATGGCGTGGGTGTTCACCTGGAACTTGCTATTGGCCAGTTTTTTTATGGTTTCATCAAACTGTTCTTCGGTATGCAGCAAAAAGCCTTTGGTAGGGGCATCATGATAGTGCTCTAAAAGGCAGGCTCCCCGAGATCCAAGCGCGCCGTCAGCTAATAGCTTGATTGATCTTATGGTCAACCGGTCACTTTCAAATAGATCTTCCTTGATGTATCGGTCTATCTGTGAAGGATCGGCGAGAATCATAGCATAATCTCTGATTTTGAGCTGTCCCTTGGCGTAAAATGTTTTAAGGTAGTCTATTTCTTCGTCATTAAGACCAGCATCAACGATGCTTGTCAAACCTACGGCTACAAGAGAATCCTGCGCTTGTTGTAGGTATCGGAGTGTACTTTGTTCGTCATGCTTGGGGAGGTATTTGCTGACCAGTGGCATAGCGTTGTCTATGAGCAGTCCATCCGGTTTACCATTGGCATCCTGAGAGATGATACCTCCCTGCACCTCAAAAACGGAGTCCAGGTGCGCTGTTCGTAAAGCCACAGAATTGACCAAAGCAGCATGGTAATCGATACGGGATAGATAGATTGGAATATCCGGAAAGTATTTATCTAAACTATCTTTTGTTGGAAAAGCCTTGCCGGGCCAAAGGTTTTGGTCCCAGCCTCCGCCTATAATCCATTTTTTATCTGGATTTTTGTGCTTATACTGTTGTAACCGGTCGATGAGTTCCTCCATGGATTTCGTGCCATTGAGGTCTACCTCTTGAAATAGATTAGCCAGTTCAAAATAGTGCGCATGGGCATCGTAGAACCCTGGGTAAACAGGAGCCTGATG
>JAITLW010000399.1 GCA_031277715.1 Sphingobacterium sp.
TTTTTTTTTTATTTTGGTTTCTCTTTAGTGCCTATATTTAGTGCCACCCGCAGATTCTTACCTCCTCCAACAAAAAGATCAAGCAAGCCGTCTCCGTTGAAATCGGCAAAACTAGCAGCCGTATAGTTCCAATAAAGATGATTTTCGGGATCCGTATCATCGCGATCAAAAGAGCGTAACTTCTTTTTATCCACATAGCCTTCCTGTTCTACAAACTCACGTTTCCCTAAGCCTTTGCTCTCTCCTCTCCATAAGGATATCAAACCTGGAAAATACTGTCCAGACAGCATATCTAACTTTCCATCACCATCAATATCTACAAATCGGGGATGTATACCGATGCAGCACCATTGGTGATTGCTAATAGTATCACCACTATTTGTCTTGGCGTAGAAATATTTACCGGAGTATTTGGGTTTCTTCGCTGTACCCTCATTTAGGTAAACTTTGATATCGGATCCTGTTTGACCGGTTTCAAACTCGCCAACCAATAGGTCTAGCTTACCATCGCTATTCCAATCATAAAATGCGGGATAGGCTAATCCATGCTTCTCTACCCGGATTTCCTGTGTGGTTCCATTAATTAAAGTGGGCTGTCCCAGAATAGGTGACCCTGCAACCTGCTGATTCACTATTTTTGGAAATACGGGGAAGCCCGTACTTCTGATCTGATCGGTAGACTGTTGTGCCCAAGCTAAAACCGGCACTAATGTCAATACAGTTACTATCTTTTTCATATGTATATAATTATCTTCGATGAGCTCGCAAGCTCGGTTTGTCTTTTAATGGCCATATGGAATATCCAAAGTATTTTCATCAGTGTTTGTGCTGTTCTGCTACATGGATATTTCCTCTCTCTTACTTTACTTTAATATGTTTTGCTAGCTTTTGGTGCAATGCCTCTTCTCGAAGTCCTCTTTCCAAAATCTGTCCATCAGGACCTATCAGGTAATTATCAGGAATACCCATAACCTGATAGAGCTTTGCGGGTGCACTTTTCCAACCCTGTAGGTCTGATACATGCTGCCAAGGCAAACCATCTTGCTTGATAGCAGCCAGCCAGGCCTCCTTATTCGTATCTAACGAAACAGCTAAAATTTCTAATCCGCTGCTATGAAAGTGTTCATAGGCCTTTAATACATTTGGATTTTCTTTACGGCAGGGTGCACACCAGGATGCCCAAAAATCAAGCAGCAGGTATTTCCCTCTATAGTCGGACAGCTTCACCGTCTCACCATTTACATTCAAAATGGTAAAATCAGGAGCCATTTGCGGCTTTGATTTGTTAATTCTTTCTGCTACATACGATTTAATCTGTTCACCTTGTGTAGCGCTTTGCTGTTCGGAAGAAAGCAGCTCAAATAGGACCGCGACTTTTTCAGGATCGATTTCTGGAATGAGAGCTAATGCTGCAACCTGCTCCGTACTAACAGGACTTGATGGATGTTGACGGACAAACGCTTCAATAGCCTGCAGTTTTGCTATACGTAATGTCGTCATTGCCTGATTACGAGCTGCAGAATCAAGTCCTTTCTCGGCTTTAATCTGCTCTTCCTTACGGTTAAATGCAGCTAACTGATCATTCATTACTTTCTGCTCGCTTGCAATTGTACCTCCTGTAACGGTATATTTTTTATCGCTATTTTGCACGAGTTGTAGCGTTGAATGCTCTAACCAAAATCGAAGATTAACATCCTTCTTGTCCGAATAGAGTCTGGCGTATACGGGGCGGTCAAGACTGCCTTTCAACACAAAACTTCCATCTTTTACGATAGCTGAATCCCGCTGTTCAATTCCTCCATCCTGATAAATCAGATACAGCATCTTGGCTGGGCTATCACTAAGTTTACCCTTTAAGGTAAAAGAGGCTTGTTCTGGAACCCTATTTCCTTGCTGACCATAACTCATTAAGGGAATAAAAAGTAGGGCATATATTTTTAGTCTTTTTATATTCATCTTATCCGTATTATGGTTTAAAATTTTCTGCTAGCTTCAAGGCCTCGTAAGCATTTACAATAGCGCCAGTCTTACATAGTTCTGATAGCTTGACCTGATCCTTTGTCCCTGGCTTATTAACAGGTTCTTCAATCTTCACGGCCGACTGTTCGATGATAGTTTTCAGTTGTTTTGCTGTAAGCTGAGGATAATAGGATTTTAATAAGGCTGCAATACCGGTTACTACTGGTGCTGCCATACTGGTACCGCTCATTTTTTCGTAGGTGTCTATCCCTTGTGTAGTAGAGTAAATATCAAAACCGGGGGCAAATACATCGACACTTTCCTTACCAAAATTGGAAAATGGAGCCGTCAGTCCATGTATCGCTGCTGTAGCAGTACTGGCACCTACGGTAATCACATTACCTATTTTTTTATTTCCTTTAATCGTGTAAGCCGTGGGATACACCATGATCGAGTCGATATTCAGGCTTTCATTGCCAGCTGCTTTGACGATAAGTACATTTTTCTTTTCTGCATAGCGTATGGCATCCTCTACCCATTGGCGATTAGGCGAGATAGATTTCCCAAAGCTCATATTGATGATATCAGCACCATTATCTACTGCATAGCGTATAGCTAAAGCGATGTCCTTGTCATGCTCGTCACCATCGGGTACTGCTCGCAGAGTCATCAAACTAACCTGATCTGCGATACCATCTATACCGACACCATTGTTTCGGACTGCTCCGATAATACCGGCAACATGGGTTCCGTGCGTACACTTTTCGGCCCTAAGATTGGCATTACCATAGTAGGCGTCTTTGAGGTTGTTGATATTGTCCTGTGTTATGGACTGTCGGTAGTCCTTTGGAGCCGAATCTGGAAATTTACCAGACTGACGTGCGGCTTTGATCTGACGAATAGCATTCAGATAGATCATTCGATTGGTAACATGAGGAGGGGGACTTCCTGCAAACTCGGCAAAAGCTTTACTCTTTTTATCCGCTTCGGAAGATGTTTCTCCTAACTTCATAACCTCTCCAAATGTATAAACCGATTTCCCCAATTTGGCACTAAAAAAACTATCGTATTTGTTATAGTTTTCTTCCCATTGTTCGTGGCTCTTAAAATGTGTCTTAGCTCTGATTTTGCGTTCTATACTTGCTTTGGAAGCTAACCATAGCTGATAGTTTGCCCTTTCTCGCTTTGGTAAATCGGATGGAGATGATACAGATTCAAACTTATCTATATCACGAAAATAAATGCGTTGATCTTCCTCACTATCTTTGACCACATAGCTATTGAAGTCCTGCGCATTACCAAGGAAATTCCAACCATTTCGGTCTGCACGATAACCATTGCCATCGTTGTCTTTTCCATTAGCACGTTCAGCTGGATTCACCCACAATACGGTCTTCAAATCTTCGTGTAGCGTATCGATTCCTGAATCGATGATGGCGACCACTACGCGTTTACCCTGTTTTCCCTTAAGCACACTGCCATAAGCTTTATCGACACTTGTCCCGAATACTTTATCTTGGCTTGGATCCAATAAGTGCCAGTTATTCGCTAAAGGTTGCTGGGCAAAAAGCGGTACAACTAACAAGTTCAACAGTGTGCTGCAAAGGAAAATCTTACCTAATCTGTTCATTTTTATAATTCGTTTTCTGAAAATATCTGCTTTTAATTTTAGTCCATAAACTCCGTCTATTGGAGTTATTCAACGATCTTAATTGTCGAAGAGTTTGTCTGAAATAATTTCTTCTAACTCTTTCTCCTTGGTTACCCTAGATAATATGACACCGCTAGGATCTATGACAAAGGTGGTCGGAAAAACAGTGACGTTATAGGCATCTATGATACCGCTACCCAAGCCTTTGTAATCCGATAGTATAGGCCAACTGATCCCCAATTGCTGAGTAAGCTGCTCTATATCGGCCTTATCATTTAAGTTGAAAACAATATCAAGCTGCTCTAATCCCTTGTGGTGGTACTTTAATTGTAAAGTCTTGCGTAACTCAACAGATCGTTGGTAGGTTCCGTTTAATCCTGAACTCATCGTGAGCAACAGGTAACGGCCCTGATAATCTGAAAATTTAACGGGGTCGCCTTCCTTATTATTGATGTTATAGTCTTGCAAGACCTTGCCAACCCGGCTATTTTTGATACCATCTATCTTATGTTGTAACCTTTTCCCTCCTGCTGATGAACGAATAGCTGGATCCATTCCGGCAAGTAGCCTGTCGGCATACTCCCCTCCTTCTTCAGATACAGCGTTATATAAAAAATTAAGTGCTATTTGGCTACTAGGTCTTTCTCTGACAAACTGTGCACCATAATCCAATCGATCCTGTCGTGCCTTTTGGTATTCTTGCTCGACTCTACTGATCACCGCACTACTCTCCTTTCTTTTTTTAGCTTCATTTAGTTCGCTACTAGCAGCCCATATGGCATCAACGTAACTGTCGTATTTGCTATGAAACAGCTTCTTCTCGTCTTCGGTTTTTGAACCCGAAATTGTGTAAGCACTAGACTCTATATCACCGCTGATCTCTATCTGTCCGTTTTCTAACCAAAATGGTATAGATAACATGTATTCCTTGCATTCGAGTATAGCGTATACAGCATAGGCTAAGGAAGGTCCCTCGATTTCAAAATTGCCTCCCTTCACTTCCACGACATACTCTTCTTTCCTTTCTGAACCGTCGTGATTTCCTCGACGAAAGGAGAGTGTAACCTTGGTTTGATCAAGTCCGCTTATATTTCCCTTAATGGTAAAACCTTGTTGCGTACCTAAGTTTATTTGATCTTTCTGGAAGGGAGAAGCGGGGCTGGCATACGCCAGCTTACCGCATAGAGTCCCCAGTAATAGCCCTGCTATTATTAAAAATTGCTTCTGCATGAAAATTTTAGTTTGTTGTTATAAGCCTTTTATATCTGCGTCGTGAATTTTCCCTAATCCTGTAAATTGCTTAGCTTGAATGACATCGCCTGTAGTTTCACTTACGGTAAAACTATACAGTGTACCGATATTGTTCTTATAGCTACCTACCAATAGTATTTTATTGCGGTTATAATACTCTACCCGAAATGATCCGGCATTATTTAAAAGCGGCTTCAGTACTTTGACCATGGTAATCTCTCCATCAATGTTGATCGGACTACCGTTCTGCATGCGTAATTCGTTAAATTTGCCATTCAACGATTCACCTCCTAGCGCAGTAAAACGATATACCTTTGAGCCGGTGCCATAATAACACATAGCCGCCGTATTATCACCAAATGCATAAAACTTGGCATTGTTAATATCAGGGAGTACGGACATATCATATTTCGCAGCTGCAATACCTGCGTTGGTCGAAGCCGCCCAGTTTAGCTCAGCCAGATACTTCGTACCATTCGCCTCTTGCATAACTGCCATAAATCGGTTACTGATCCCCCCTCTGTCCAAATGCAACAAATCAGCCTGCATATTAGCTATATTAAAGGGAGAACTGGTCGCAATCTGCGAAAAGCTAGATGTACTAAGACTTGAAAATCCTGTGTGATTACTGGTTACAACAAAGCCACGAAGTGTTCTGTCGTAGAAGAATCCCTGTGCTCTGCCTGAAATCTTAAAATAGCGGGACCCAACGGTAAAGCTACCTGCTGAAGAAGATGGTATCGGAAAAATACTATAGGTATGATTTTGCCGCGGAAATATTTTTCCGTTATCTACCGCGTACACCACTTGATCATCTGTAAAATATAGTTCAGGTTTGCCCGCATTTATTCCGGGGTTGAACATCGAATTCCAATCTCCGCCTTTCGTAAAATCAGCGTATTTGGACCACACAGCACCTTTGTCTGTAAGCGCAACCACTGTAGCCCGGTCTATATTATTCAAGAAGTAAGTATATGACTGGATAATTGACTTTCCTTTACCTGCAATCTTTTCCTTATTTATGGAAGAATAAAGGTTGGGAATAACCTGCGTCTGTATTGAACCATCTTTAATTAAAAAATCGCGATCCTTAATAAGTGCAATATCACTCTCGCTATCATCACCGTGCAATACCATGAGTCCTGAATACGTAGAAGTCACACTTAAAGAGGCTAATGCCGAATAAAAATCTCGACCTGTAGATTGTTGCTTCGCATGCAGACGTATAGTATATGTAGCAGGTGAAGGCATCAGCTCCGATAAATTTATGCTTTGGTTAAGTACAGCTCCCTCTGCAAATGGATGATACTGATAGGTATTCCCCATAGATGATGCACGTGTATATACTTCCCAAGAATAACTCAGGTCATCACTAGCTATTTTGCTATCTACGATTGCAGGTATGTTCAATGTTTCTCCTAATCCTACACTAAAGGATTCAGCAGGTAGCGTAATCGTTACCTCATCCAAATGCTGATAAGCATAATTCCCCTTATCCTTATAACAGGAGGTACAAACAAGGAATATATATAAATAGATAAAATATTTTTTCATCTTCGTTTACTTTTTATTTGGTTAACGCCCATTCATAAAACGATACGCCAGATTATGCGTCTCGCAGTACTTGTTTAATAAATAGATATTATAAAGTGCGTCTGCGTGGGTCCATCCTCGGAGATAATTAGATTCCGCTCCTTGCCCCCGCACATCATCATCCGACCCTAAGGCATCGATCATCGTTTGATGCTTGGCTTCTGACCAGATCCCCATCCGAAAATCATACCACCACCAGGGTTTATTGTATTTATTCGTTAATATGACAATACGATCTAAGTTCTTTACGATCCCTGCTTCCAATACCGATGACGATCGTATACCAAGATTTAACGTATCGGCCAAGAGCGCAAGATTTTCTGTTTTATTGACTTTGATATTCAATAAGCCCGAAGTTGCTCCTGCTTTTATGTATACAGGTCGTTGGATTTCATACTGGGTCTGACTATTTCGTTTATCCTTGGTTACAATCACATTGATCTCCCGATCTTGATCAGCTACTGGTCCAGCTAAGGAAATCGGTATGGATATCAGCATTTCAGTATCTGCAACGGGATACTTTTTAAAAGATGCTACGGTGTCTTTTACGGAGGTAAACCAGACACGTCCTTTTTCACTCCAAACATCCAATTTATCTGTTGTACAAGCTGAAAAACAACAAGCGATTACTAGCGCTAAAATTAATATATTGAATAGCTTCATATGCTTAAAATTAAAAGTTAACGATTGCCATCTTCGTCCACAGGTCGGTCGATAACATATTGATTTTTATTGGTAAAATAGTAGATATCGTAGTACATGGCGTCTGTGGAGTAATTGGTTAAATCCAAATCCTTACGCTTGATATAATACCACAATTGGCCTTCGGCTATAAACTCTTTACGGTATTCTTTAACGATCTCCGCATCCAATTGCGAACGGGTCAAAGAAGGACTTAGTGCCATAGAGGACAAGCCTCGATTACTGCGTACCTTATCTAAATAGGCGATGGCTGCGCTTAAGTTATTGTCACACTCAGCTGCGATATAGTACATTTCAGAAATGCGCATCAGCGGGACGCGCTGCTGAAAAAAGGAGTACACGCCATTTACCTGATAGTACTTATTGCAAAAGCTGTTGGATCCAAACGTGGTCGCTAAATAATTGCGACGAATATCCGTTCCGCCTTCAAATATATTGGCATAAGAAAGGTACGCGTAAGGTGAGAGATAGGTATCCACTTGGGGACTTTCCTCGAAGTACATAAATCTTCCCATATAGGTATTGATATCCCTAATATTGAGTGCAAATATATGCTCAGTAGCAAATGTACGATCCTGATCCCTTTTAGTGACATTGCTCGGTAATCCAAGATGAGCCTCTTTAACCCAAGGAAAACGAGCTTCCTGATCGGCGATAACCTCCTTAGCGGCAAGTAAAGCTTTCTCTTTATCTCCTTTCCACAGGTATGCTCTAGCCATGGTGCCTAATACGGCATAGTAATTAAAACCAAAGCGACGATTGTGATACGCCGCAACACCAAAATTGCTATAACTACCCTCAGGAGTCGGTGATAACACAGTTGGAGGAGTGCTACCCAAGTGTATCGGATCTTTCTCCAGTAATTTTTTAGCCTCTTCCAAATCATTTAAAACAAATTGCATGGCATTTTCAACCGTCAAAACAGGTGCTACCTGCGTGCTTAAACTAGCTATATAAGGGATCGCTAAATCGGTACTCGACTTTCCGCTAGCATAGGATGGTCCGTACAATTTCAGCAACTCGAAATGCAAAAAAGCACGTAAGCCTAATGCCTCACCTTTAATGATCGAATAGTTGTCTCCGGTAAATAAATTTGGATTCTTATCAATATTTTCCAAAACGGCATTCAGATTGGCAATCTGCTTATACATGCCATCCCAGATGGCATCTACCCTATTGGCAGCTAAAGTCGAATAACCAACATTATCCCGTTTATACTGATAGTTAAGCAAACTAATGTAATCACCAGTTAGACTTGGCCCATATATCCCTGCCATAACATCTAATGCGCCCCAAGTCAACTCCCGCCCATACAAAGCAGGCTTAGCAAGATTCGCATATACGCCTCGCAACGCATCCACATAGCCTCCCTCGCTTGCAAATAAATCAGACTGATCTAATTCTGCCGTAGGCTTTACGTCCAGCCATTTCGTGCATGAAGAAAATAGCAGCAGGCAAATGGTGATATAGAGATATTTAATCGTTTTCATATACATACTATTTAAAATCTAAAATGAAGCCTGAACCATAAATGATAAACTACGTGCAAATGGATATGATGTACCTCGCTCCACGGTAATGGAAGATACACGCAGCAATTCGTTCATATAAAAGGAGCATCGAAGATTATTTAATCGGACTCTTTCCATCCAGGCCTTATTCGTGAAGGTATAGCCCATATTTAGAGAGGAAATATAAAGTTCATTGTTACGCTGAACCAATCGCGAGGTAGGCTGGGTATACGTCGAAGTAGTTCTTGCACTTATATTAACTGCTCGGTAAGGAGCTAAATCGCCTACAGCTCTCCAAGAATCTAAAACTCTTTTATCCAAGTTATTGTATCCAGTAATGTTCTCAATGCGCTCAATTAAAGTGGTATTATACAAATCACCTCCAAATCGGTAACTGCAAATCATCGCAAGCGTAAACCCTTTATATCCTGCATTAAAACCTATATTACCTTGTAACTTTGGCGTCGTATTCCCGATCACGGTCTGATCTGCAGTAGACCATACCCAAGTGCTATTGCCATCTTTGTCCAAGTACATTTCATTTCCCGTCATCGGATCTATTCCTAAGGAGCGGACACCCCAAATGGCATTCATGGATTGTCCCTCATAGAAATAGGTCTTGGGCTTTGTGTAGGCATTCTGCAACAGTTGCAGGTTGTTGTAATTGTCTTGCGTAATCTCTAGATTCAGGTTTCCATCCTGACTTTCATTCCAGGAATCGAAGGTATCATAAATCTTGCGGAGCTTATTCTCGCGATGTATACCTCCAATCGTCAGCGTAAACCAACCTTGCTTAGTACGGTCACGCCAAGGGGTTATACCAACATTAAATTCATAGCCTTTATTTTGGGTCTCCCCCATATTTTCCTTGTAGGAATCAAAGCCCATCGAAGGCACAACGGTCATATCAGTGAGTAGATCTTTGGTGTTTTGGATATAATAATCGAATCGGCCAGTAAAGAAATCAGCAATATTAAAATCTGTACCCACGTTATAGTCCATGGTACGCTGCCATTTCAAATTGGGATTTGGAAGACCTTGAAGCTCGGCACCTAAACCACCGTTATAGACAATATCGCCGTATAGGTATCGGGCACGAGACTGATAAGGGTCAAAATTCTGTGATCCGGTATAGCCCATGGAACCACGAAGCTTGAATTGCTTCAACCAATTTTGTTGCTGCATAAAAGCCTCTCGGTGTAAATTCCAGCCTGCACCTACAGACCAGAATGCTCCCCACCTACTATCAGCTCCATACATAGATGAACCTGATGTACGTAAAGAGGCATCAAATAGATAACGATCCGCATAGGAATAGTTTAACAAGCCTACGACACCGATCTCGCGCACACGGCTGTCGGATCCTGTAGGTTTACCATTAAACTGATACATACTCCCGAACCCAATATTGTCCATATTATCATTCCCAAAGCCCTCTGCGGTATAACTATTCAGACTACTATTTCGCGAAGTCAAATTCCAGGTTGCATTGGCAAAAAGCAAATGTTGACCGAGCTGCTTATTATAGTTGACGCCTATATTGGAATTGATAAACTGGCTTAGTCCGGCACCTTTGGTATAGCGTCCTTTTCTACTGCTCTGCTCATCGGTATAACCTGCAAAGGTCGTATGACTCGCAGGATAAAATAGATCGGAAGTCTGCTCGTTTCTAGAATACGCTAAACTACCTACAGCCCGAATGCTTGGGCTGATATTCCAATCCATATTGAAATTGTTGACAACCTCTGTATAGGCCGATTGGTTCTTGGTATTCAACGTGGCGTTGTACAAAGGGTTGTAAACGGGACCATTTCTATCTAACCCCAATTCCTTTAACACTTGTCCTTTATCGTCGGTAGGACTATAATAAGGATTTAAATTTACGTAGTCTGAAAAGGAACCGTAAGGCGAATTGTTGGCTGTATTGCGATTATACTCTAAGCTATTTCGAAAAATCAGATTCTTGTAGGTATAGGACAGTGTATTATTGATACCAAAAGTCTGTCTCCCTGAGCCTTTCATTACCCCTGCATTATCAGCAAAAGTAACGCCTGCCTGATAACGCATACGGGCATCTCCGCCCTCCAGCGTAAGGTTGTGCTTATTACTCAAACCAGTACGAAGTGGCTGCGATAACCAATAGGTATCTACTCCTCGTGTCACATTATCGTAGTTCTGCTTGTATATACCTTGAACATGCTGAAGATCTGCTGCTCCTGAAACATAATTGGAATACATACCACGCTCCTTCTCGAAGGCTAGTTTCTCGGATGCATTCATGAGGTTATAGCCTGTCAAATCGGGAACTTCTAAACTTGCATCGGCAGAATAACTCAATCGCAATTCGCCTGCCTTTGGCTTAACGGTCTCAATAACCACCACCCCATTGGCAGCCCTAGCCCCGTAAATGGCTTTCGCAGCAGCATCCTTCAACAGGGTGACAGATGCTACACGATTCATATTTAAATCAAATACCCGTTGTAAGGTGGTCTCAAAACCGTCTAATATAAAGAGCGGTTGATTGGGATTGCTGTAAACATCGCCCTGTAGATTGGGAAGAGAGTTCTCGCCACGCATCTGTATTTCGGGTAATGCATTGGGATTAGAACCCATACTTAGATTTTCCATCATCATAAAGGAAGGATCTAAGTTCTTAAGGCTCTTTAGTATATTCTGATTGCCAGCTTGCAAAATCTGCTCTTGGCTAAAAGTAGTTGCAGCACCGGTAAAGCTCTCGGCACGTCGGTTTACAAAACCACTGGATACGACTACCTCCTGCACCTCAGTAGAGGTCTGGGTAAGCACCACGTCGCCAACATTGGGAGCAACTTTTACTGTTGCGCCTGCTTTGTAACTGATATGCGAAATCTCTAGAACAAGATTCTTAGGCATGCCTTTCAACAAAAAGCGACCATCAGCATCTGATGTAGTCTGTCCTAGTACGCGTCCGTTTTTTGATTGCAATACCCGTATGGATGCTCCAGGAACAGCCTTACCTGCTTCATCAACCACACGACCATTCACATCAATAGACTCTTGCTCTAATACCCGTATTTCTTCCTTACTAGCAGCTGTAGCTGTTGTAGTATTGTCTCGATACAGAAAAATATTGTTCCCGTTTATCTTGCTTTGTATTTTCGCTTCCTTGGATAATACATGCAACAACTTACTGACATCTAGACTGCTGGACGAAAGATCGATTTTCTTATTATCTGCAATTAAGGCTTTATTCAATATCACGCGGTATTGACTTTGCTTTTGTATCTCGCTTACGATCTCATTAAGCGACACTTGCTTCTTGGTCAACGTAATGGTCTGCGAATACGTGGATGCATTTGCCCCCAACAAACAGCCTAAAAGCAACCATGAACTTAGCTTCATAGCTCTCCAATAAAATTTATTCATTAAATTTGTTACGTTTTGGATAGTTAAACAATTCTATGTAGGTTAAAATGGATAAACTTTGCTATCCTTACTTCGACAGGCGGGTGCGACAACACCTGCCTGTTTCTGCTTAAAGGCATTCACCTAGTGAAACCTTTATATTTTTGTCAATTTCCTTTATTTTTTAGGTTTTCCCTCCTTATCTGAGTTATGATATATGGTTAGTTGTTTGTTATTCAATTTGTAGCCTAGGTTATTGGTCTCTAATAATGTCAACACTGTACTCAATTTATTATCACGCTCTATTGCACCATAAAAAGTGATCTTTGGAATTTGTCCTTCATAAGTAACATTAATATCATACCATCTAGCTAATTGAGTCATGACCTCTTCAAATTTCACATCGGTAAAGTCAAAATAACCTTCCTTCCAGGCTTGAACTTGGGAAACGTTAGTCATATGTACACCTATTTCCTTATGAATGGTGGTCGCTTGCTGTCCAGGTTGAAGTATTTTCTTTTGCTTATCTACGGTAATTTCTACTCTTCCTTCCATTAACGTAGTTTTCGTAGCAGACTCAGGATAATCGGAAATATTGAATTCTGTTCCTAGTACTTCCACCCTTTGCTTACTAGTCTGAACTATGAAAGGTTGTCGTAACTTCTTCCCTTTATCTATTCGAAAAGCTTTACTGACCTCGAAATATCCCTCTCCTTCTAACTCCACAATACGCTCGCTTCCTTCAAATCGGCTTGGATATATTAGCTTGGAATCAGAATTCAGCCAAACTTTGGTCCCATCTGCTAATATCACCTGATAGGTCCCACCTCGAGGAACTACCAATTGTAGATTTTGAACAATGGAATTGTTAACACTTACTCCTTGAACTTGAGATCCATCGGGGTATTTGATTTCATCACCAATTATCAATATCGATTGAGTGTCATTAAGTGAAACTTGCTGTCCAGATTCGGTAGTAAGATAGGCTCTATTACTTCCAGGAGCGACATCTGTTAAAGTACTTTCGATTATGTTGTCTTCCTTTCTTTGTTTACTATACTGCCAAATACTAACAGAAAGCAACAACATAGCAGCCGCAGCAACATAAGAAATCCATCTGCGCCAAATGATGGGTTTTACAATCCTAGTATTATTTATTGAAATAGCGGCTTCGACCTTGCCCCAAGCCTTATCGACATCAATGCTTTCATAAAGCACTACTAAATTACAATCATCCAATAATGTGATCACCTGCTTGTAAACTTTCTGATGTTCTACCTCCTCTTGTAGCCATCCATCCAACGCCTTTACCTCTTCTTCGGACAGATATTCAGTCTGTTCTTTAATAATTAAGCTATATATATGTTCCTGCATTTGCTAATAATGTATTAGGATGTTTGAATATAGATATATCCATTCGTTTCGTACTTGACGGAAAAAACAGAAAATGGGTGACAAGAAAAAAATATTTTTTTTTAAAAAAAATTACTTGATTAGCTTTTCCATCATTAAGATCAAAAGATAGAAGCTAGCATCATCATCTCTAAACCGCTCTCTAAGTTTGGAAAAAGCTCGCGATAAGGTTGTTTTTACGGTATTGACAGAAACATTAAACTGTGAGGCGACTTCTTTATATTTTTTCTTTTCAAATATTACTGCCCGGAATATTTCTTGTGTACGCTGGGGCAACTTATCTATTTCTGCATATATTTGGGAGATGTACAAATTCCATTGTTCTTCATCCAATGGCTCCTCAATAGAAATATTCTCGTTTTCATGGATAGATTCCAATCGAATTCCAGCTTGCTGACGGATACGATCTATACATGAGTTCTTCACAGCACTGTACAGGTAAGCATATAGTCTGTCATTGATCTGATTAAAGGCATGGCTTTCCCAAAGCTTTATAAAAACATCCTGAACCACATCTTCGGCTTCTGGTACTGTGTCTAAAAATTGCCTAGCAAACATCACCAAAGGTCGGTACAGCTGTTTAAAAAGAGTTTCTAAGCTCTTTTGATGCTGTAATTTTAAAGATTCTAAAAGTGACGCTTCAGAGATTTTCATGCTTTGGCCCTTATGGGGAAATACGTAATCCCCCATATAATAGATCACAATTTTAGACAAAAACTACTGCATTTCAAATATTTCGGAATGATATATCAAAAATTTACTATTTAGTCACTGTAGCTTCACCGCCATACCAAATTAATAATTTCCTCCATATATAGGTCGAATACCGTGGTGATAGCCGACCCGTTCGTAATATGCCTCCTAATCTAATAGATTTCACTAATCTATTAAATAAACAAAAGCATACACGAACACCAAAAGACAAAAGAGCAAGCAAACTATCGGCCTCGCTCTTTTTGTCTCTTCAATTATTTTATAGATAGGTTAATTAAAAATCAGTGCTTAATATATTATCTCTACTATTATTTATATGTTTGAATTTTTTTTTCAAAACTCAACACCTCAGATTGTAATTTTTCAATTTGCTTTTGATTAATAACAATAGCCTTCTGAAAATAAACTCTAGCCTGAGCAACGTCACCACTTTCTTCATACTTGCTTGCGAGATTTTTGAACAGTCTTACATCATCTTGAAGACCAACACGTTCAAGCAACTTATCGTATAATTTTTCTCTCGACCAAGTTTCTATTCCTTCCGTTATGTTTATCGGAATCTGTCCTCTTTGAAATTCCTTCTTCAAATTCATCTTTTCCCATTCTATGTATTGTACATCAAAAATTTCCTTACCTAATTTTCGAAATTCTTTATCTTGATCTAGAATTCGCTTAATAAAGACAAGAGCTTCTCTCGCATCTTTTTGATAAAGTAACCTAAACTTTAAGGCAGCATATTCCGCTGTTTGGTCAGGATAGGTCTCTATAAATTGATCAAGAAGATAAGTAGCTTTTACCTTATACCCCTCGTCTAATGCAGTCTCAATGTCTTTTCTGTCAATTGTAGGATTCTCAAGTAAAGCCCAGACTATGAAATAAAGCTCCTCAGCCTTATTCTCGCTCCAAGCATGTCTGACAGCGCGCAACACACCCTCCTGATCGACTATAAAAACCGCCGGATTCCCTGCATTAATCGAGTCGCCGTAAACATTATCATTCACCGTCATTGGGAATTTGTAGCCTTTTTCTTTCCAATACTTTTCTGCAAGCCCTTCTTTTTTAACAACATCTTCCTTGTAATTTACTCCGATCATTTGAAAGTCCGATCTATTATGATAGTCTTTAAACAACTCATCAAGTTCCTCCGTCAATTTACGACACGGTGCACACCAAGTTGACCAAAAGTCTAATAGCACAACTTTACCTTTCATTGCGTCACTGGTCAACTTTTCCCCTTCGGGTGTTATAAAATCAAAAGGCCTTAAAGTTTCCCCAATACGAGCTCCATCAACTTCAGTAAAATGTCCATGCTTCCCTAGTTTTGCTATTACATAATCACGTGGTTTGATACTGTTAATCTGAACTTGAGCAACTACAGGGAACAATAAGCAGATTAGTACACAGCTTATAACTATTTTTTTCATTCTTGTATATTATTTATTATATCAAAATCCAAGATTAATGGCTACTTCAAAAAATTAGAAATTGTACCAGCCAGTTGATTGTGGAGATCCGAATCTGTAGCTAGAATATCTCCATTACCATTTACTAAAAGGAGATGCGGAATACCCCTAAAATTGTATTTTCCACAAATTTCACTTTTCCAACCCTTTAAATCCGAAACATGCGTCCAACTTAAATTATCATCGTTAATAGCTTTTTTCCATCTTTCTAAATCATTATCCAATGAGACTCCGATTACATCAAAACCTTTTTCTTTATTTTCATTATAAAAGGCTACTATTTCCGGATTTTTCTTTCTGCATGGCCCACACCACGACGCCCAAAAGTCTACTAAAATGACTTTTTTACCTTTTATAAATTCGTAAAAATCTATTTTTTCGCCGGTAGGCGTATCCATTATAAAATTTGGAGCTTTACCACCGCCAGACAATGATTTTTCAAATGAATATCTATCTAAAAGCTCCTTACCTATAGAAGAGGCTTTTACTTGGGGACTTAGAGCATTAATATACTCGCTCATCTTCTCAGAAGGAATCATTTGTGCTAAGGACATCCCATATTTTCTAAATACCATAGCCGCGCCTAAATCTCCCCTCTTAGCAACCATATCTAACAAATTGAGAAATTCTGTAGTTTTAACCTTCTGTAAAAAATCGCGACTAAAGAAAACCTCATTAACCTTAGCAACCGTCTCGTGAGTTGGATTGCCTGTGACCTGATGATGCATAAAAATATTATTAAAAGCACTATAAGTACTATCACTGATCGTCAATTGCGTATTGCATGAATCAAGATATAGTAATATGAATTGCATGTCGCCATTTTTTAGCTTCCTAGAAAGCAGATATTCTTCTGCCGGATAACCGGACAGATTAAACGAAAACATTCCATTTTTGACTATAGTCGAATCAACCACATCATCTAATAAATTAAGATAGAGGACCTCATTTGGCTCCGCACTTTTGAATTCGCCACTCAATTGAACTTTCTTTTGAGCGAATAAACTATTGGAAAATATGGCTATGAGCACCAACGTTAATATATTGTTCATTTCTTATCTTTTTTATATACTATCTATTCTTTATTATTACGTCCGTTATCTCACCAAACCTACTTCCGCTAGATTCCGATCCTTCAAAAACTCGCTTCAATGTAAGTGATCCATTTGTTAGGTCAACTGAAAACAAATACAATTTTCCTTTACCAGTCTCGTCTTTAGTTGCTAAACACAATTTGTTTTCGGATGCGCTCTTTAGCAGCTTCGCCATAGTAATAGTTTCCGTAGCCGGAACTTCATACGCAACCTGAGAAGAATTAACTTGGTAAGTATATCGATACACTTTTCTATCGGTCACATAGTAATTTAATAATGAACCTGAGCCGGTAAGATAAAATTTAGCTTGATTTATATCTAAAAAGCCGTCTAGTGTGTACCTACCATTTGTAATTTTTGATAAATCTTTCTGATAAAAATTCAACTCTACCAGATATTTCTCTAATGTATTTCTATCTTCCAGAACAGCAATGGCCATAGCTTCATTGTTTTCACTTCTGAGTTGGAAATGCAATAAGTTGCTGTTTGTATTTGCTGGGTTAAATGCTACACTGCCATTGGAATTATTCGGAATTTTATACAATTCGGTCAAATCCGTATTGTAAAAACTGTGCACAAAACTAGCGGATAATTTATCGAACCCTACAAAACCAATACTTGAAGTGGTAGGACCTCTACCCCAGGTTTCAATTCCAACCGCATGTGGGGCCAGATAATAATTATTCAAATCATCAATCCCATACATGGGGCCTACCATCGCTCCATAAAATGCTACACCGCCATCAATTAATAACTTATTATTATAATATTCTGGATTACCTATTCCCACGCTCGGATCCACCAACATAGAGGTATAGTTTAAACTTGTTTTCTTTAACTCTAGGTAGTCCACATGAACGGCATTCTTGTCTGTAAAAACATAGACCGCATCATCCTTAATTCCCAAACTCTTGCCTCGTCCTTGAATTCGTTCCCCGCTATTACTTGCAGAAAACAAGTGACTAAAAACTCTGTCTGTACCTATTGATGAAATAAAATTTCTATCCTGAATCAATCCTAAGTCAGACGTGACACCGTTATCGTGCAAAACCAACAACCCGTTATATAGCGCATTTACCACCTCTAATGAAATTGTCTGTGAATAAATCTGATTTGTTGTATTAACCTCATCAGCTTTCAGCTTCTTATTCACAACCGCTAATCGTAGTATATATGAGCCCTTCTTATTAAAAACTCCTTTGTCTGAAACTTTGTAAGCCAATTTTTTGCCTTTTTGAAAAGTCACAAAGCTTGTACGTTCTTTCTCAAAAACGCAAAATTGCCATTCATATTCTAAATCTCTTTCGTCGCCATCGTAAAGTACTGCTGGTTCAATAATCAAGCTATCCTGATTCAAAACTTTAGAATACGTCACGTTTGGAAAAGTAATCGTAATCGCTCCCGGCAATTGTTCATAGCTGTAGTTACCTTTATCTTTATAACATCCCTGAATCAGGAAGAATAAAAAACACAACAGGGCCGTATATCTGTTTAACCATCTGGTTTTCATAATTCAATATTGTTATTATATATATTAATTTGTACTGTAGTACTAATATTCCATCCAGCTTATACGCCAGGATATTTCTCCATACTCGTCAGATAGTGGCTCTGAATGTGTATTATTATACTCCAGCAAAGCCGTTTTGAGCTTGTACACCACATAAGCGAATTGTCCCTTAAATAGATCTGGATCTGTGACACTTCCCATCACCTTGACATAGAACTTAAGTCTAGTTTCGGAATATTCGTAGTCAAAGAAATAATAATCCCACCAATCCGGCTTTTCGAGCTTATCAGAAAAACGCAACTTATAAGTCAGCACCTTAGCATTATTAGCAAAATGCTGAGCCAATAAACCATTGCTATCCTTCAGTGTAAACCACACACTCCGTGAGGCTTCGCTTAAATCCGGATGTTTGCGTAGCACAACTTTCATATTTACAAAACTGGAATCCTTCTGAAGAACAATTGGCCGTACAATATCGAAATGCTTTCCTTCGATCGCTGTCGAGCTATCTTCCACAGCTACATCAACGACCCTATCGTAATCCAAAACACGGCCTGTCAAGGCTATACGCACCAAGAAAGTGTCTTGTTGTATATGTGAATCTTGATACACAAAAGAGTATACTGCGCTATCTGCGTTGAAATAAATATAATCTTGTGCATTGTACGTCATCAAGTCTTTCTTACATGAGCTCATCATAACAATAGCTAAAATGGCCCATATCATTTTTTTAACTCCTTTTCTTTTCATTTTAGCCTTTTTTATTTGGTTTCGCGCCCTCCATAAATAAATTCATCATCCGGCATATCAAAACTGTAAGCTGCTAACCTGCTGCTCGATGATAATCGGGAAAAATTTGTATTAAATGGTAAACTCGTCAATGCATTTCTCTTATAGTAAAACCATAGTTGCCCTTCACCTAGAAACTCTTTTTGATATTCCTTTTGAAGTTCATTTTTAAGTGCTGTTTCTGAACTTATGGCATTTGTACTCAATGTTGGCAAGTTACGTTCGGTTCTTACTGTATTCAACCAGGCTATCCCCTCAGCCAAACTAGGTTCGCATTCGGTAGCGATATAATACATTTCAGATATTCTGATCATAGGCAACTGATACTTAAACCATAGCGATACATTAGCATCTTGATACAGTTTATTAGAATAAAAATTGCTACCGGATGGGGTTAATAAATATTGATATCTTGGATCTGCTAGATTTGCAGCATTCGAATTTTCAAACAAAGCATTACGTGTAGCTGCATTGAGATAAAGGTGAATACCAACATTGGTGCCTGCTCCCTGCAAATAGGTCGGTATGTATTCCTCTAGCGCACGTATATTCAATGCAAAGACATGTTCTGTAGTAAATGTTCTATCTTTATTTGCGGACGTCGAATTACTTATACTCGACAGATTGGATTTCAATACCCAAGGAAATCGATCAGCTTGTCTAGCTATAACTTCCTTAGCCATCAACAAAGCATTTACCTTATCCCCTTTCCACAAATAGACCCTAGCCAGACTGGCAACTACGGCATAGTAGTTAAATCGATATCTCCTATTGTGATAAGCTGCCAACGTACTGGTACTAATTGGAGAAGCGAGTACCGTTTCTTTAGGCATTACCCCAGTTTTAATGGGATCATTCTCCATTAATTCTTTAGCCCGTAAAAGATCCAAAATAATACGATC